>JBGSIP010000596.1:0-5258 GCA_041742495.1 Planctomycetaceae bacterium | reverse complement strand
GGAGTCGGAGTCTCGTCCCGCGTCGAAGTCGATCGACAGACGCCGCCGCAACTGGTGCTCGAGCCAGGCCACCCGGACGCGGATGAAAACGGCTATGTGAAGTTTCCCAACATCAACCTCATCACTGAGTACGTCAACGCGATGGAGTCGTCGCGTGCCTACGAGGCCAATCTCGCGGCGATGAATCTCAGCAAACAGATGATCGGCCAATCACTGCAGATTCTGCAGTAAGCGCTCCGTCCCGCCCGTCGCCGGACGTCTGAACGCTGGCATCAGCTCGCCAGTCGCTGGCCCAACAATCTCGCCGCCCGTTTTCCCGCAGCTTTCAGGACAGACGATCCATGCAGACTGGCTCACTGGGCTCCGCGGCGGCCTTCGCCAGCGATCCATTCCGCAATCTCGCGCTGCCGCAGTCCGTCCAGCCTGCCCAGGTCCCGGCGCTGTCGCCCCCCGGTCTGCAGCCCACACCCGACTTCGCCACCCTGTTCACACAAGCGATTGGCGACCTGAACCAGACACAGTCGGAGGCCAACGTGGCCGTCGAGCAGGTGCTGCTGGGCAATCCCGATGTCAGCTCGACGGAAGCCCTGACCGCGGTGAAAAAGGCCGATCTCGCGCTGCGCACCATCCTGCAGGTGAGAAACAAGCTGTTGGAAGCCTACCAGTCCCTCGAACAGATGCGTTTCTGAACCGGCAGGATTCCCCCTGAATGTGCCCCGGATTCCCGAGCGGCACTTTTCGTCTTGGTCAGCGGGCACCCTCTTCGTCACAATCCCCGCCGACATTCGGTCGCGAACTATTCGCCGCTGGCTGCTGGCTGTCGGCTGAACTTGGCCGTCGCGAGTGATCTGTGGTGGGCGAGCGGTGCGCAGCGTGCGTGAAGACGGGCTCAATTCTTTCCGGGAGGGCCATTCGGTGCTCGCATCATCCCCCGCCAGGGAACACCAGCAGTCGGCGCGCGGCAGCTCCGTCATCGGATGGCTGGCAGCGTGGTGTGTGTTCTTCGCCGTCAGTTCGCCGAGCTTGGCACAACGCCCCGTGCTCACCATCCCGGATCTCCCGCAACTCACCCCCGCGGATAGCGCCGCGGAGCCTCCACCTTCTCAATCGCAGGGCTCCGGTGATTCTCGCGGCGGAGCAACGTCCAGTGGGCCCTCGGGAACTGGGGGGAACCCCGCCGCGGAACCCTGGCCGACAGATCCCGCCACACCGCGTTTCCTTCCCGGGAATGGCGACTGGACGGGAGAATCGCTGGCCGCCGAAATGCGCGACGTGTTGGCGGCTTCTGGTGGAACCGCGCTGCAGATTCCGCTGGCTGTGAAAGCCCAGTTCCTGGAGGACGTGTTGTGGCGCTACCACCTCGCGCCGAGCGGACAGGTGCACTACCACGTCTATCTCCCCAGCGAACCAGACTGGCTCCCCGACTATCGCGACGGTGCCGACGTGTCGACCTGGAATGGCGCACTGCTCGCGGCGATGTCCTTCAAATATGCCGTCACCCGAGACGCAGTCACGCTGGAGCGGCTGCGCCAGTTGGTCCATGGTCTGCATCTGTTTCAGGAGGCCAGCGGCGTACCGGGGCTGCTGGCACGCTGCGTGGTCGAATCGCCCCAGCCACGCGGAAAGTGTGTCTATCCCTACACCCGCCCCGATGGCCGCCAGTTCCACGTGCGCACCGATCCCGCGAAGGGGACCTACAATCAGGTACTGGCAGGCTACGCAGCCCTCATGATGTTTGCCTGGCGCGATTTGCCGCCGCACGAACAGATACTCGCGCAAGAGGATCTCAAACTCCTCTGCCTGCACCTCATCAGCCGCGGATACGAAATTTATGACCGCGACGGAAAACGGACCGAATTCGGCGACCTGCGGCCGCTGTTTGGTTCCCGCAGTGTCCCCTTCAATGCGCAGGTGGCCTACTTTGTGGCGAGCACGGCGCATCACTTCGCGGCCGATAACCCCGCGGTGCAGGATCGATTCTCCGCCGAGTTCCATCGCCTGCGCACCAAGCATCACGTCTATTACGAAGACCCGTTGCGCTACCTGGTCGTGCCGCAGCGCGTCGGCGCAAATCCACTCGTCAAGGGGATGAACGATCGCAATCACGTCATGTCGGCGGCGTTCTACAGCATCATGATAGAACTCGATCGCACGCATCGCAGCGATCTGCCCGCGGAGGGCAAGTTTCTGTTTGAGATGGGTCAGTCCATGGACTGGACGATGCGGCGCATCGCCCCGGACCGCAACGCCCTGTGCAATTTCATGTGGCTGGGTCTGTTGAACGAGCCGGGTCGCTTTCAGTGGCTGGCCGGAGCCGACGCGCAGCGGATCGCCGGCGAATTCCCCTATCTGCTCGCGGATGCCGTCGAACAGTTGCGGCGGTTTCCCGTGGACCGGTTCAGCTATCCAGGCACGGTGGTCGAAACCGGACAGCCGCAATGGATGGATGTGCGGAATCGTCACGACGCGTTCTGCTGGAAATCCGATCCGACTCACGCCTATCAGGTGACGGACTACACCACCAGCCAGCACACCTGTTCCATCGACTTCCTGTATGCCTACTGGGTGATGCGGTTCTTCCGACTGGACGAGCGACTGCCCGGGAGCGGTGAAGGGCTGCCCACGTCGACGTCACCGTGACTGCGTCACGGTTGCAGTTGCATCGTGCTCGCTGGGCGTTCCCATTGTTCCAGCGGATGCGTGGCGACATAGGCACGCCAGCGGTCGAAGCCGGCCGCGCGGGCCTCCTCGGAAGGGAACCCCGCCGTCAGTTCTGAAAACAGCAGGCTCTGATGACGTCGGATGCGCAGCATGCCAAAGTCGCGGGGCTGGCCCGCCCCGGTCATGTGGATCAGCCCCGCGAGGGCGACATCCCGCAACTGGCAGGAGTGTTCCCGCCGCACGCCGGCCCCCACGGTGATCAGTTCGCGATCATCGTCCAGGCGACTCTGCAAAAACTCCAGTTCCGGCCGTCCACCAAAGCGGGCCAGTGCGTACACTGCCAGTTGATCATCGGGTGACGCGTTCCCGCTGTTGAGTAGTTCATACGCCGGTGCCATCGCGCCGGGCAAGTTGTAACGCAGCCCCGTCCGCAGTCGGTCACCAACCGACAGCACACCCGGCGTGGACAGCCAGTGGTTGCAAATCACAAAGGCAGCCCGCTCTTCGACCGTCGGCACCGGGCGGGGCGGCGGAGGTTCTAGCTCCTCGGGGTCACCTTCGGCCAGCGCCAGATCGGGCTCTTCCGGGGCTTCATCCCACGGGCTCCCGCGTGTGGCCATGGGCAGCGCCGTGCGATACGCCTGCATGCGCAACCACTTCAGGGAGTCTTCCGTCACACTCACCGAAGGACTGGACGACATGAGCAGGAACGTCAACACGGACTCGATGGTCCCCTGATGCGCGGGTTCGGCACCCAGGCCATGTTCCACCTCGACCAGCCGCCGAATCAACGTTTCGCTGACCCCCCAGTCGGCTTGCCGTGCTTCAAACAGTTCCTGCTCGCGCACAAACATCACGTTGGCTATCGGTCCCAGCCGAGTGACGTCGTCTGCGGTGAGCCCAGCCGCCAGCAGGGCGGCCGTGGCCTCCGGCGAGACTCCTGGCGCCGTCGCGGCTTCGCCGCTTGTCCCGGCAGTACTGGCATTGGCGGCAGAATCCTGTCGTTCCTGTGACGCCCACAGACCGCCACTGACGACCGCCGAACAAATCAGAAACGCGGCCACGGCAATGGCGGGCACTCGCTGGGCGTCCATCACAAGTCACCTCGCAAATAACTGCCTGTTGAACGATGCAAAAGCAACAACCGTCGGGGTGCCTCTGGGCTCTGCCAGTGGCGCCCTGAATTGCTTCACGTTGTGGCTGTTCAACGGGTTGATAAATCCAACAGCCGCCGGCTGCTCGCAGAGCAACTTCTGTTGATTATCTCACTCAGCGTCCTTGGTTGCTACCCGAGTGTGACGAGGTGCGCGGCGGCAAAAGCCGGAGCCTCGCCCGCCCGCTGAGAGTTGCCTCAGCTCAGCACTTCCGACAACACGCGGGCTGGTTCGACCCCCGTCAGACGAGTATCCAGTCCTTGGTATTTGACCGCAAACCGTCGATGATCAATGCCGCACAGGTGCAGCAGGGTTGCGTGAAGATCGCGGACATGTACCGGATTCTCCGTGGCGAAGTATCCCAACTCGTCCGTCTGGCCATAATTCACGCCGCCGCGCACTCCGGCCCCCGCCATCCACATCGTGAAGCCCTTGATGTGATGGTCGCGGCCCACGCCCCCTTTGCCCTGGAACATCGGCGTGCGTCCAAATTCGCCCCCCCAGATCACCAGCGTATCCTCCAGCATGCCCCGCTGTTTCAGATCCTGCACCAGGGCCCACGTGGGCTGGTCGGTCAGCTTCGAACAGATCCCCATAAACTTCGCGATGTCCCCGTGGTGGTCCCACCCGCGGTGATACAGTTGAATGAATCGCACGCCACGCTCGGCCAAGCGACGCGCCAGGAGACAGTTGGACGCAAATGACCCGTCGCCGGGTTGCGCGCCATACATCTGCAGCACGTGCTCCGGTTCGTCCCGCACGTCCATCAGGTCCGGCACCGCGGTCTGCATGCGAAATGCGGTTTCGTAGGCCGCCAGCCGCGTTTCCAGTTCGGGATTCCAGTGGCTCTGCAGCCGCTGACGATTGAGCGATTGAATCGATCGCACGACGTCCCGCTGCTGTTCCCAGGCAACCCCGGGGGGCGACGAAACGTAGTGCACCGGGTCTCCCGCGGCGTTGAACTCGACCCCCTGAAAGCGACTGGGCAGAAAACCACTCGACCACTGTCGCGACGAAATCGGCTGCGGATTGCGTCCCCCCACGCTGGTCAACACGACGAAGCCGGGCAGATCCTGTGTGTCGGCACCCAGGCCATAGGTCAGCCACGCGCCCATCGCGGGGCGACCGCTGAGCGCTGTCCCGCAATTCATGAAGGTGTGGGCGGGATCATGATTGATCTGCTCAGTGACCATCGATCGAATGACGCACAGATCGTCCACCATCCGCGCCTGGTAGGGCAGAAAATCGCTTACCCACGTCCCAGCCTGACCATACTGGCGAAACGTCGTCAGCGGGCCTTGGGCACGCAGTTCCTTCCCTTGCAACTGGGCAATGGGCTGGCCACGTGTCACGCTTTCGGGAAAGGGCTGGCCAGAAATGCGCTGCAGTTCCGGCTTGTAGTCAAACGTCTCCAGATGCGACGGCCCACCCGCCATGCACAAG
>JBGSIP010000595.1:0-5193 GCA_041742495.1 Planctomycetaceae bacterium | reverse complement strand
TCAGCGAACTGCTCAAACAGGCCGACGATGCGATGCGCCAACAACGCCGCAGCCGCGCCGACAGCGGATTCGCACCGCGCCCCGCAACCAGCCAGACCGACCCCGCAGCGACCAAGATCGATACCGCCAACGGTTGACTAGGGTTTGGGATCAGTCTTAGTCCGTCCAACGCCCATTGCCAGCCGCAAGTCGGGCTGTGAACAATTAGGTTCGGCGTGCTTCTTTGCGCCAGCGCCTGGCCCAGTCAGTTCCGGGTGAGCAGTTCGCGTCTCGCGCGACCGGGTGGGCAGGTCTTCGTGCGAATCATCCGGCGTTCTGCGATCGACACCTGGCGCTCGACCGCTCGCGTGTGGTGCAACAACGGAGATGGGGGGAACAGCCGTCGCGGCGCCGGAATCCTTTGTGCGGCAGTGCTCGAAAGATGCGACCTGTGTGGACGATCCCACTGGCGAACTACATCCGCCCCTGCAGGAGATCATGGATGTCTTCCTTGAGGGCTATCTGCAGGCTTCGGACGCCCTGTGTGCGACGATCGAACGCAGTCCCGGCGGGCGTGGCTAGTTGGCAGCTGGCTTGGGCAGCTTGTCCTCGCTGACATCGCCAATTGTCAGGTCGGCGTACACCACGCGGAACTTGTCAGCGTTTTTCGGCAGGTACCAGAACACAATTCTGTCGGGATCGTTCAGCCGGGGTGTGCCGTCATAGCCGAACCTGTCGAGCGATGTATGGAAGAGCCAGCTCACTCCCATGCTGGTGCTCAACGTGGCCAATTCCTGCTTGAAGTCGGGGTCTTGAATTCGTTCGCTGCCGGCCTTATCGATGATCAGCGAAACAAGTTCTGGACCGTTGATACGCTCGGGAAAGGCCCCGTCGAACAGCCCGGTGTAGAATCTGAGAATGCGCACAGCATGCTCCTCGGCAGGCAGGCTGATCAGCGCTGGATCGAAGGCGGGCATTGTGTTTTCGACGAGCTCGAAACCTGCGGGTGGAACCGTCGAGAACAGCCCATCGTCCAGCGGCGCGTCGAACACAAACTCATAATCCACCGTTGGGGTCGGATCGGACGGCGGGCCGATGACCGACTCGATCTGTACGGGCAGCTTGGTCACGGGATCAGCCCACAGCGTCATCGTTACCGTGCCAAACGAGGCCTTGAAGCCCACGGCAGGAATACCATTGATCGCTTTTTCTCCGATCGATTCGCCCGAGGTTTCGGCATGTTTCAGCCACTGCACGATCGATTCCCGCATGGACTGCGGGTCTTGATTCACGCCTTCCTGATGAGTCAGAAATGCGATGCTGGTTACGGGATCCACCAGCAGCATGCGCCCGCTGATGTCGTCGGTCACGCTGTAACTGCCGTCCTCATGCTCGGTGCGAGACCAGGCACCTTTGTGAAAATGTCGGGTTTCAATCGACGACCCGTCGGAATCCGTGTACTTCGTTTTGTAGGAAACGTTTCCGGCCTGGCTGACCGCTGCAAGGACGTCTTCAAACGCGAAGGACGAACGCGGGGTGTCCATCAGCCCAAGTACGGCGGCGATCACCAGTCCTGTGGTCAGCAGAAATGCCGTCACGCGGCGCAGACGACTGCGTGAGGCGGACGTTGCAGTTGACCGTGACGGGTGAACCTCTGTCTCTGTGGCCAGCTGGGCGAGACGGTCGAGGGTCGTACGGGAAGGGCCGATGACCGGCGGAAGCTCACGCAGGGCACATTCAGCCAGGTGCAACTGATCGGGCGGGGTGGGGCTGCTGGTCATGATTGACTCCTGCGAAGCGAGGTCATCGGTTTGAATGCGGAGAGCAATTCGCGTAACTGCTGGCGTGCGCGGTGCACCAGCACGCCGATCGTATTCACGGACACATTCAGTTCTGTACCGGCTTCGGCGTAGGTCCATTCCTCCAGCACACACAGCGAAAAGGCCGTGGCCTGTTCGGCAGGCAGCTGCGCCAAAGCCGTCCGCAGTTGAGATCGCAGTTCTTCCAGCTGGAACTGCTCCCCGGGTTCGACCATGACAGGGACATGCTCAGCCTGGTCGACTGCGTCGCCTGCCACGCGGCTGCGATAACGTTGCCGCAGGCGATCTACGGCCCGCGCGGACGTCAGCCGAATGAGCAGCGCCCGCCAGTGGGTCACCGGTTCTCGCCTCGACAACTGCACTGCAGCCAGCACTGCTTCCTGCAGGCAGTCATCAGCGTCTTCGGCACTGCCCAGCAGTCGATAGGCCGCCCGCCAGGCCGCTGGCCCGTCGCGGTTGAGTCGGGCTGTCCAGTCCATTCGTTACCTTTGCGTCAAGACTGCCGCAGCCGTCAATGGCCGTGTGTCGTTCAGTAAAGAGTCGCTGCAAACGGCGGTCTATTTCAAACTCTGGGCAAAATGCCGAAGATTTACGCCTTGTCGCGGCCAACCGGCGCAGCATGAGCCGGGCACGCGGTCACGAAACGGCCCGACCCAACCCCTACTCTCATACCACCTGGTACAGGATTCGGGGTCAGGTCACTGTGAAACGAAACTTGTGCGAACGGCCCATGGATTGGAAGTGGTCCGGTGCCCGCCAATTCGTGCTTCTCAACCACACCCCAGCTCCTGGACGTCCGCAACTTTCTCCACTTCTACAGGAGTCCTCTCTTCCCAAATGAATCCCAGTTGGCTCTGCTGGACAAGTCAGCAGTACCCCCCAGGGATCTACGATGGCTGACAAAGCGCGGTGGAAGAACCACTACGGTTGCTGACTTCGGCCCGCGACACTCAAGTTCGATACGGCCAACGGTTGACCAGCGTTTACGTGTCGGACTAGAAATCGGCCCTGCCGAGTATTACTCCTTCCCGCCGAGGCTCTCCGCATGCCGCGACGACAAGAACCGCGAGGGTGTTTGTTCGCCCTGTGGTCCGGACTGGAGTTTTTGTTGTGGGGCGGCCGCGATGGTTCGACGGCGCTCCCCTATCGCGTGTCGGAACGATTTCTGTCGCCTGCTGAACTGACCTTCTATCGCGTACTATCGACCGCGCTGCCTCCCGAACTGATTGCCTGCCCCAAGGTGAATCTGGGGGATCTGTTTTTTGTGGTGGGACGGTCACGTGCGTACCGCAACAAGATCGATCGGAAGCACGTCGACTTCCTCCTTTGTGGGCGCGACTCGATGCTGCCGTATTGCGGGGTGGAACTCGACGATCGCAGTCATCAGCGGGCCGACCGGATAGAGCGCGATCAGTTTGTCGACGCTGTGTTCGCCGCCGCCGAGTTGCCGCTGCTGCGTTTTCCGGTTCGATCCTCGTATTCGCCTCACGACATTCGACGCGCGATCCAGAGTCTGGAGTCTCCTGTCGCGGAGTCGACCTCCGAACCTCCACCGCTGCCCACCGAGCGGAACGATGTCCCGATCTGCCCGCGCTGTCGCGTCCCGATGGTGTCTCGTACGGCGACCCGCGGGGCCCGCGCGGGCCAATCATTCTGGGGCTGCCGTCACTATCCCGATTGCCGTTACATCGTCCAATGACCAGACTCTGTGCGGTCTCCGTCCTGAATCATCGAGTCTGGTGAGCACGCTGATCATGCCCGTGACGTTCTTGCGCGAAATGCGGCTGTGGACTTTGTTCACGGTGCTCCTCACATTTGCATCTCCAGTATCCAGTCAGACCATCCGCAGTTCGGTCGTGGGTACGGACATTGACTTTATCACATCGAATGACCCCTCCGTGTTCCAACAGTTGACGTATCAGGGGTCAGAGCTCGCGGAGATGCCCGACAAACGCGGCGAAGATCTGCCTCTGCATCAGACGGCCTTCGTGTTTGCGGCCACATTCTCGGACGACACAGCCATCACTCTGTTTATGGATGGCGACTTTCAAACCGTGATGGCCGCTCAAGCGGAAGCGGAACGCTATGTCCGCCCGCTGGGCCAACTGCCGACCGCCTTGAGACAGGGCGTCGACCGACTGGTCGTGCATCACGGCGGTGAGCAGACGACAGCGTTCAGCGATCAAGGCTTGATCGTCGTCTATGCTGGCAACGCCACACTGCGGCTGGGCACGCACGACCTGGAAGAAACCATCTTTCATGAATCCGTGCATGCGGCCTGGGATGCCAAGTATGCCAAGGGTGAAGCCTGGCGACGCGCGCAACTGGCCGACAATCGTTTTGTCACTGTGTATGCCCGCGAGAACCCGGCCGTGGAAGACCTCGCCGAAACGGCGTTGTTTGCGTACACGTATCTGCATCACCCCGAGCGTTTGCCCTCCGAGTTGCGCGACACCTTGGCGCAGACGATTTTTCACCGCATGGCCTTCGTCGGAGAAATCATTCCTCCCGGCGAGCCGGTGATGTTTTCGGTCAAGGATCAGCAGCGCCAGCCAGCCGACTCCCCCGAGTGACATCTGCGAGCGGCCGCCCCGGCGCGGTGGCGCCTATCGCGCAGGCTGTCCGCGGAAGCACGCGGCTGAACCACTGCCGACTTTGTCCGCGGGTTCGGCGTGTCGCAGAAGACCGTCCGCCGCGATCTCGAATCTCTGGGCGGCATCAGCGTTGCGGTGGAAGAACAGATCGAACGGCAGAGCCCCATACGCAGCGTGCTGCGCGGTGCTCAGCTTCGCCCTTCCCAAGAGTCTTCCAAGGTCAAAGACCGTGGCCCCATGGAAGCAAGGTGTGCCAGATCTCGCAGGCCGGAGATTGGGCTGCGTCAATTGTCCCGAGGCAGCTTGGTGCTGAAGTCGAGTGTCAGGTTCCACTCTGCACGGCAATGTCGATCGTGTTCTTACCACGTTTGACCTCGTGCTCTAGGAAGCCGTCCACGTTGTACCTTCTTGGAACGAGTTCCTTCTGGTTCCGCAGAGTTCCGTCGGGCATATCGATGACATCGGCCGTCGACACTCGGACTTCATGGTGGCCGACCATTGCTCCATAGTTCCGGGGACCAAAGATCAAATCATAGTGTCCAGTGTCGTCAGTGCGACCCTCAGATGTGCGGCCACCTGCAACGGGTGTGAAACTGACGACGGCGCGTGGCAACGGTGTGCCGTCCATGGTCACGACGCCACTGACACGGCCCAGTGCAGGTCCAGAGGGGCTGCAGCCACTGGGCGTCACCAGAAGACAAGACCAGCATATGAACGCAATTGGCCAAGGCTTGAACAAGCAGTATCTCCTCTGAGCTTGTGTGCAGGCGGCAGCAGCGGGCCGTCGCCGGCCCGCTGCT
>JBGSIP010000594.1:0-7198 GCA_041742495.1 Planctomycetaceae bacterium | reverse complement strand
CGGCGAACTGCTGGAAAAGTCTGACCCCTACGCCTTCGCCGCCGAGCATCCCCCCAAGACGGCATCGGTCGTCTGCGATCTCTCCGGTTTCAACTGGACCGACGAGGCCTGGCTGGCCCGCCGCAGCGCTCAAAACGCGTTTGAGCAGCCCCTCAATGTGTACGAAGTGCACCTGGGGTCATGGCGGCGACCCCGCGATGGTCGGCGGTATCTCAGCTACCGAGAACTGGCCCATCAACTGGTCGCCTACTGTCACGAAATGGGCTTTACCCATCTGCAGTTGATGCCTGTGACCGAGCATCCGTTCGATGGCTCCTGGGGTTACCAGACCACCGGCTATTTTGCGCCAACCAGCCGCTTTGGTTCCCCGCACGATTTCATGGAATTCGTGAACTACTGCCACGCACAGAACATTGGCGTGCTCATCGACTGGGTTCCCGCGCACTTCCCGACCGACGCACACGCGATTGGCCGCTTTGACGGCACCCCCCTGTACGAGCATGCCGACCCCCGGCAGGGATTCCATCCCGACTGGAATACGTTCATCTTCAACTTTGGTCGGTTTGAGGTGAAGGACTTCCTGCTCTCCAGCGCCCGGTTCTGGCTCGACAAATATCACGTCGACGGACTGCGTGTGGATGCCGTCGCTTCCATGCTGTATCTCGACTACTCGCGAGAAGCGGGACAATGGATTCCCAACCGTTACGGCGGTCGCGAGAACCTCGAAGCGATCCAGTTCCTCAAGGACATGAACGTCGCGCTCCACGGCGAATTCCCCGGCATTCTCACCATTGCCGAGGAATCCACCGCGTGGGGGGGCGTTTCGCGACCTGTCTACGATGGCGGTCTCGGTTTCTCCATGAAGTGGGACATGGGCTGGATGAATGACACGCTGCGATATATGCAGCTCGATCCCATTCACCGCCGCTATCACCAGAACGATCTGTCGTTCCGCATGATCTACTGCTTCAGCGAAAATTTCGTGCTGCCGCTCTCGCACGACGAAGTGGTACACGGCAAACGATCACTCCTGGCGCAGATGCCCGGTGACTACTGGCAACAATTTGCCAACCTGCGATTGCTCTACGGCTATCAATACTGCCAGCCCGGAAAAAACCTGCTGTTCATGGGGGGCGAACTCGCTCAATGGCACGAGTGGAACCACGATGCCGAGCTCGACTGGGCCCTCATTGGCCAGCCGCATCACGACGGCATTCGCCATTTCGTGCGTGATCTGAATCACCTCGTCAATGCGCATCCGGCGCTGCACGAAATTGACTTCAACGAAGACGGCTTCAGTTGGATTCAGGCCGACGATCACGTCAACAGCGTGTTTGCCTTTGCCCGACATGCCAAGGCCAAGCCCGAAACCATGGTCTGCGTGTTCAACTTCACCCCGGTACCCCGCCACCACTATCGCATCGGTGTTCCGCTGCCCGGTTTCTATCGCGAAGTGCTCAATAGCGACGGTGAAATCTATGGCGGCACCAATGTCGGGAACTCCGGCGGGGTGCTGGCGGAAAACCAACCCATGCACGGCCATCAGCATTCGGTTAGCCTCATCTTGCCGCCGCTGGGCCTCGTCGTTCTGCAGGCAGAACCCTCAGCCTAACCGGAGGTGTGCGTCGAATTTGTAGGGAGATTCCTCAAATGGAGTTCTCGTCTATTCCTCGATCGATAGAATTTCCGATGCTGGCTTTGTCCAGCTGTTGAACTGCCACGCCGCAGACCGCTGCCGGTTTGGATTTCCCGGCTGACTCCCAACCGAATCGGCAATCGCCGGGGCCTGCTCAACGACGCTTCTCATGGACCCGCATCGGCCAAGACGAGGGCGTCCACGGCACAAAGTTGGACTGCGACGGACCATCAAGAGGATGGCTCCTTGACGAACCTCAATCTCACAGCGTCCGATATGGCTCTGCTGGCAGAGTGCGCGGTGCCACCGCTTGAACGCTCGGCAATCGCCGGGGTTTCCGCCACTGGAACGTCTTCCTCCGCCGTCTCGTCACCCGGCCATCCATCTCCCGTTCCGGACGGGGCATCGGATTCCGCAGAAACGAAGGGACCCGCAGAGTCCCGCCCGGCCGCCCGCAAGTCGGTCCCGCCAATTCCAGCGGCCGTGCAGAGCAGTCCTCATGCCATGCTGGTGCTCGATTCCTCCGGCCGCACAGTGTGGCTCAACTCCGCGTTCACGCGCCTGCTGGGCTACGAACTGTGCGAGTTGCATTCGCGGTTTCCGTTTGCGGAGTTGCAAACCCCACTGACCGACCCCGCTCCGCTCGACGAACTCGCGGCCAGCACCAGGCACCAGCGACCCTGCCGGGTCTCCTTGTCGGTCCGCCACCGCCGCGGTAATCCCCTGTGGGCAGAAGTGCGATTGATGCCGCTGGCCTGCGCGAAAGGGGTCCACCGCGGCTTTGCCTGCGCATTCGCGCTGGTGTCCGATGCGCACGCCATCGACGAAACCATCCGCGTCAAACGGGAGCAGCACAATCTGGCCCTGCAGGCCGCGCAGATCGGGATGTGGGACTGGAATCCCGTGACCGATGTCGCCTGGTTCAGCGATGCTTGGTTTGAAATGCTCGGTTACGCCCCCGGAGAGTTGCCGCCGCGTGGTCAAACCTGGATCGATCTGCTTCATCCGGAAGACAAGCCACGGGTGCTCGGGGTGCTGACCGAACACATGCGCCGGGACCGCAGTGACTATAACGCGGATATCCGGCTGCGCTGCAAAGCAGGACATTATCGCTGGGTGCGGACCATCGGACGGATTCACTCGTGGTCCGCCTCAGGAGTTCCCACACGCGTCGTCGGCACGCACGTGGACATTGATCAGCAGAAACGGGTTGACGCCGATCTGCTGCAGCGCGAATCCCTGCTGACTCTCATGGGTCGGATGGCACGAATTGGAGCGTGGGAATTCGACGTGGCGCTGCAGAAACTGACCTGGTCCGAGCAAACCTGCCTCATTCACGGCGTGGAACCCGGCCACCTCCCCTCGCTGGATGAGGCGATTGGCTATTACGTCGATGAGCACCGACCCATCATCGCCACCGCCGTCCGCTTGCTCATCGAGCGCCGCATTCCTTACGACCTCGAACTGGAGATCAACAATCGGCATGGCGAGCGGCTGATCGTGCGCGTGATTGGGCAGGTCGTCAGCGACTCGGGTGTGGTCACGCGCATCGCCGGAACTTGTCAGGACGTAACGCTGCAACGCGACTCCGAACGGCAACTCAACGAATCCCGCTCGCGCCTGTCAGCCATGTTCGATTCGTTGGCGGAAGGCATCGTGGTGCAGGCCTCCGATGGCAAAATCATCGATGCCAACCTCTCCGCCACCAGAATCCTGGGCTTGTCCATTCCGCAGATGCTGGGCGTGGAATCAATCGATCCCCGCTGGCGGGCTGTGCGGGAAGATGGGTCACCGTTCCCCGGTCAGGAACACCCGGCGATGATCACCCTGCAGACCGGACTCCCGCAAAACCAGGTGGTGATGGGCCTGCATCATCCCGACGGGTCACTGCGGTGGCTATCGATCAACACGCGGCTCATTGGCAGTCTGGATCGCGCCGATCGCTCTGTGGTCGCCAGCTTTTCCGATATCACACTCCAGCGCCACGCCTTTGAACGGGCCGAAGCCGCCAGCCGCAGTAAGAGTGAGTTCCTGGCCAACATGAGCCACGAAATCCGCACCCCCATGACGGCCATCCTCGGTTTTGCCGATCTGCTCGTCGAAGACGAACTGGTGCGCAGCAGTGATGCCCTCCGCGCCGATCTCGCCGCCACCATTCAGCGCAACGGCCGCCACCTGCTGGCGATCATCAATGACATTCTGGACCTCTCCAAAATCGAAGCCGGTCGGCTCGCACTGGAAATTCAGAATCTCGACCCGCGCCAACTCCTCACCGACGTCATGAAGTTGCTGGAAATTCGCGTGCGCGACAAACCGGTTGTGCTGCGCAGCGACTGCACAGAGGTCCCCCGGCATGTCCGCGGCGACCCCGTCCGTTTGCGCCAGGTTCTGATGAATGTCATCGGCAATGCCATCAAGTTCACCGAACGGGGCACCGTCGATGTCACGCTAGCGCAAGTCCAGACAAACCCTGACCTCTCCGCGCTGGCGTTCAAGATCCGCGATACGGGGATCGGCATGACGGGCGAACAGCTCAGTCGCGTGTTTCAGCCGTTTGAGCAGGCGGATTCCAGCGTCAGCCGCCGCTTTGGCGGCACCGGACTGGGATTGGGGATCAGCCTGCGGCTGGTCGAAATGATGCGCGGCACGATTGACGTGACGTCGGCACCAGGAGTCGGAACCACCTTCACCATCACCATCCCGTTTGCCAGCACGGTCCCAGCGGACGGTACCGCGGCTTAACTCTCGCGCGCCGAGACAGCCTCGTCCGCGCGAATGGTGATGTGGCGGGCAAATGGCTCGCGCGTCTCCGGATAGTCCTTGCGAAAATGGACCCCCCGGCTCTCCTCCCGCGCCGCGGCGGCAGCAATCATCTGCGAAGCCACCTGCAGCAGGTTCTGCAGCTCCCAGCCCGCCACTTCTCCCAGATCATGCCGGAACACGTACCGGTTCCAGAACTCCACCTGCTGGGCCGCCTGGGCCAAACCCGCCGCAGACCTCACGATCCCCACCTGGCGACTCATGAGACTGGTGAGCGAATTCCGCAGGTCGGACACATTGAGGTCCGAGCGCGCACCCGGCGGGTCGTCCCACTCAGACACGATGGGCCGCGCTTCAAAGCAGTCTGCCTGTATCACAGCGGCGGCCGATGCGCCAGAACCGGCCCGCTCGCCATAATACAGCCCCTCCAGGAGGCTGTTCGACGCGAGACGATTGGCACCGTGCAGCCCGCTCGACGTCACCTCTCCCGCCGCCCATAGCTGCGGCAGCGAAGTGCGGCCATCCCCATCGATGGTCACGCCGCCAATCATGTAGTGCGCGCCGGGGCGCACCGGAATGAGATCCTTCCCCAGATCGAGACCAAACTTCCCGCAGAATTCACCAATGTTTGGGAACCGCCGAGAGACCAGGTCAGCCGGCAGATGCCGCAAATCCAGATACACGCACGGATGCTGAGTCTTTTCGAGTTGATCCGTGATCGCCTGACTCACCACATCGCGTGGCGCCAATTCCAACTGCTCGTGATAGTCCGTCATAAAGCGCTCGCCACGACTGTTGATCAGGTAGGCCCCTTCGCCGCGAACGGCCTCGGAAATCAACACGCGCGAACCACCGGCGATATACAACACCGTGGGATGAAACTGCATGAACTCCATGTCGCGCATCTCTGCCCCGGCGCGAAACGCCAGTGCGTGCCCGTCTCCCGTCGCGATCGGCGGGTTGGTGCTTTCGCGATACAGTTGTGCGGCTCCGCCCGTACAGAGAATCGTCTGTTTGGCCCACACAAACGTCCGGCCATGCCGCGGATTCCAGGTCAGCGCCCCCACGCAGCGACCCTCAAACGTCAACAGATCGATCGTAAAGGTGTGATCCCAGACCTGCGTCGCCGGCCGCTGACGCACCTGCTCGATCATCGCCCGCATCACTTCGCGTCCGGTCGCATCCCCCAGCGCGTGGACAATGCGTCGATGGCTGTGGCCCCCCTCTTGTGTCAGTGCCAGATCCACGCCGTCCAGGTCGAACTGGGCTCCAAACGACAACAGCTCCCGCACCAGCCGCGGAGCCGCCGCCGTCACCGCGGCCACCACTGCCGGATCGCACATCCCTTTGCCGGCGGCCATCGTGTCGGCCCAGTGGTTGGCGATGGCGTCTTCCGGATCAAAAACGCTCGCAATGCCCCCTTGAGCCCACGCGCTGTTGGAAACCTGCAGGCCATCCTTGCTCAACACGATCGTCTCGAGCGCCGGGTCAATCGAAAGGGCCGCCCGCAAACCCGCGATCCCTCCGCCGATGATCAGCACATCAGCGAATGCGTGTGGAATCCGCTTGGGAGAGAATCGAGCGATGTAACGTCGATGCGGGGGCAGCGTCAGATGAGACTGCACAGAATCTGCCAAGCGACCGCCCTTCCTGCCACTTCGTAATCACGCCCGCACAGGACCACCAGCCGCGCGTCACAAACCACGTGACGGCACTTGTCCGCCCGATCGTCGCGGATTCGCGGGGTTCCCCTTGCAACTAGCCAATAAAGTCGACATTCGTGCGGTGCGGAATCACCCCCTGCACATAGCCCTGTTCCAGCAGCACCCGGACAGCTTCCCGACCCCGTTCGCCAAAGTCCAGCGTCCAGTCGTTGACGTACATTCCAACAAACTGATCGGCCTGGGCCGTATTGAGATCGCGGCCGTACTGCAGCGCATGTTCCAGCGCCTCGCCGCGGTGATCCAGACCATACTGAATGCTCTGCTTCAACAGCGCCGTCACCTCGTCCATCGCCACGGCACCCAGATCCCGGCGAATGGCATTGGCTCCCAGTGGCAGGGGCAAACCAGTCTGCTCGAACCACCAGACCCCCAGATCGACGATCAGATGCAACCCCTGCGTTGCATAAGTCAATTGCCCTTCGTGAATGACAAGCCCCGCATCCGCTTCACCCCGTTCCACCACGTTGAGAATCTCATCGAAGGGATGCACCACCGCTTCAAAGGAGTTCCCCAGCAGCAGTCGCAGAGCCAAATAGGCGGTCGTCAGCGTGCCCGGCACTGCAATCCGCTTGCCACGCAGTGAATCGATGGATGACGGCTGCCGCGCCACCACCATCGGACCATAGCGATCACCCATGCTGGCCCCGCAAGCACAGATGGCATATCGGTCTGACAAATAGGCGTAGCCATGCAGACTCACCGCCGTCAACTCCAGTTCGGCGGACAGCGCCCGGCGATTCAACGTTTCAATATCCTGCAGCTCATGCGTGAAGACGTACCGACCGGTATCAATCCGGTTGTTGGCCAGTGCATGAAACATAAAAGCGTCATCGGGATCTGGACTGTGCCCCACCCGTATCAAAACCGATTCCGCTGCCGTTGCCATCGCCAAACCTTGCTCTCGACCTCGCGAACGTTCCCGTGCGGCGGATCAGTCCAATCTCCGCCCGACGGTCCAGACTTTCAATCGGCCGCCGTTGCCCCCTCGCGGTGCCCGCCACGCGCCACATTCCCTATTGTTGCAACCTCATCACGAAATGAAAGCGGGCTGCGACATTCCGTCGCCGCAGCGTCCCGC
>JBGSIP010000593.1:0-2109 GCA_041742495.1 Planctomycetaceae bacterium | reverse complement strand
CGAGGTCAAAGCCATCGTTGGGCAGCTTGGATTGCTCGAAACCCTGCTGGCGGATATTGGCGTCGGGGTAAAGCAATCGAGCAATGCCGGCTGTGAGCGGGTCAATCTCGATGCCGGTCAAGGTGGATTGCTCACGCATCGCCTCCGGCATGAGACCGAAGAAATGGCCGGTGCCCACCGATGGTTCGAGAATTTTCCCGTGGGTGAAACCCAGCCGCTGCACCGCTTCATACATGGCGGAAACCACGGTGGGGGAAGTGTAGTGGGCGTTGAGGGTGGTGGCCTGCGCGGAGCGATATTCCTCCGGTGTGAGCAGTTCGCGGAGCCGGACGCGCTCCGCCTGCCAAGTGCTATCCTCATGGGTGGCGAAAACTTGAGGCAGTCCGCCCCAACCAACGTAGCGCGCCAAGGTTTGCTGTTCCTCGGGTGTGGCCTCGCGCCGCTCGCTCTCTGCGGCGCGGAAAACCTCGATGGCGAGAAAGTTGGCGTGGCATTTCTCCTTGAGCGAGCCAGCACCCAAATTGTCGCCGGGGCCGATGCGATAGCCGCTCGAACGGGCTAATTCTGATCGTCCTCGGGCGGCAAGAGAATGTATCTTTCCCGTACCACTTCCCACGCCTGATCCCGAGCCTGTTGCGTGGTCAAGCCCTGAGCCTCCAGCTTCGTCTCCAACTCCATCAATTCGTCGAGAGTCCGTTCCTGGGCTTCGTGAAAGGCTTCCTCCAGTTTCCCCGTTGCTTCGAGTTCGCGCACCATTTTGGGACGGAACTCTCTCCAGTGTCGTTCGGCCATCAGGCCGTAGGCGCTGATCGGAAATGTTTTCTTCGTTGCGGTCATGGTTTTGAAAAAAATCGAAGAAGTTGAGTTGTTCGGTCGCCGGTTGGGCGGTGGCCTTGCCGTTACGTTTAATCATGGCCGTTTTTGAGGTCAGCGCAAACGGGTTTCTAAATGAGCTGCTCCAGCGTAGGGGCAAGGCCAGCCAATGGCCCAACAGTCGGCAACGCAGGCGTCCCGTGGGATGGGGGAAAAGGGTGTCATATCTTTAGGGCAGATGGTCTTTGGATGTTTGCGACCTGCCGAATTGAGGCCGTCAGATCGGCATTCCAGTCTTTGCGCTGGGGGCAATGGGATGAGATTTTGAAACCGGTCCAATCGACGGTACTGTCCCAAGCTCTTTGCCAGCCGAGTTCCCCGGCGGTATCGTTGTTCAAGGCAACAACAAGGGCTTGGCGGCGGTCATATGCCTGCCACATGAGTTCTTCCGGTACGAAGGAACCGGAGCAACTGACAACGGCGAGCGGGCTATTGCGGCCCGCAAAGAGAGAGTAATAACTCAACGCCTCGATGGGAGACTCGACCGCCACGACGGTCTGCGCATTGGCAAGGTCGCCGATGGCGAACCAGGCAGAGAGCTTGTTTCCGAGGCAGGGCCGGAAACTGGATTCGTGGCGGGTGTCCCGCAAGGTCGCACCTTCCACCTTTCCGTGCGGAGTCCGGTGGAGGAAGACAATGCCGGGATTGGGTCGGTGATTATTGGCGTAGATCGAGCCGCGTCCGTGGAGTTCATCCACAATGGCTGGGTCGATCTTTCGCGTTTCGACCAAATAGTCACGAGCCGTTGGCCAGTTGCCAGTGCTCGGTATGGCATATTGTGCGGCCAATTCCTCGAACGGCCTACGCCGGTTCTCGGAACTATTGCCGGGAGGAAACACCAGCCCGGCCCCAGAGGGGCGGAAGCCTTCCGCCAGAACGTGGCAGGTGGTTTGAAAATCCCCACCGCAAAGGTGCATTTGCAGGTCAATCGCGCCCGCACCGCCAACGCCAGCCTTGTTGTCGAACCACTTGTTGCCGGTGACAACAATATTGTGTTGCTTGCTTCTGGCGCGAATGCTCGCGCCCTCCGGTTTGATTTCAAAGCCGTGCCAGTGCAGGAGCTCCCTCAAGGGAATGCCTCTGACCTGGTCAGCAGCCTGTTGGGTGGCCGCGCTCATTACCAACCGATGCTGTGGCAGAAGTCGGAAACGAGTTCGTCCACCACGGCCTGTGGGGTTCCAACAGTTGCGCCGAGTTGTTCCAAGGTAGCAGCGCCGAGCAGGTCAGCCCGGACGC
>JBGSIP010000592.1:0-12150 GCA_041742495.1 Planctomycetaceae bacterium | reverse complement strand
GGATCGTCGCCCTGGGGTGTCTGGCCGCGGGTTGGACGGCCTGGAGCCTGCGGCTGGTACCGCACGTCCTGGCACCGCTGGCATCGCTGCTGGTTTTTGCGGCGCTGCAGGCCATGGGCAATCTCTCGGGCGAATGGCTCATTGGTGGCGTCGAGGGCAAGGTCTTTGCGTACGGCGGAATTTTTGCCGCCCTGGCGGCACTCTCAAAGGGGGAGTGGCTGGCAACCGCCTGGTGGCTGGGGCTGGCAACTTCGCTCCACCCCGTCGTCGGAGCGTGGGGTGTGGTCTGCAGCGCCGCGGGTTGGCTGATGTCGCACTGGCGGACCCCCGCCGATGAGCGTCAGTGGCCGAATCTGGGACAGGTGGTGCGCGGTGCCGGGCTCTATCTGGTGGCCGCCGCCGCCGGCTTGATTCCGGCCGGTCTGCTGTTGATTGAGCCGGTGGATGCCGCCACAAAGCTCAACGCCGATTACCTGCAGGTGTTCTACCGGCTCAAACATCATCTTGATCCGGCCGAGATCCCGCTGTGGCGCTGGGGTGCCTATGCCCTGCTGGCGGGGGCGGTTGGCCTGTATTCACAACGCCTGCGGTCGGCCCCCGGCTGGCGGTTGATGCGGGGGGTGGCAACTGCGGCCGTGCTGATTGCCGTTGTGGGAATTTTTCTGGGCGCGCGCTCCGGCAGTCCGCTGGAAATGCCGGGGCTCAGTTGGCGGCAGGCCGTGCTGAAGCTGTATTTGTTCCGACTGGCAGACGCCCTGCTTCCCGCGCTGCTGGCCGTGTGCGGGGCCCGCGAATTCATCCGGGTGATGCTCGACTGGTCGACCTCCAGACGTCAAATGGTCGCGGTCGCCGGTATGGCGCTGGGATTGGGAATTGCAATTGGCTGGCCGGGCGCAGATCAGCAACCCTCACGTCGTTCGACAGAATCGGCGCGACTGTTCGCAGAGGCCTGTCGCTGGATCGAGTCCTCTACCCCGCCCACGGCCACGTTCGTCACGCCGCGGGACGCGTGGGCGTTCAAGTGGTACGCGCAGCGTGGCGAATATGTCTCCTACAAAGACGTTCCCCAAGACGCTGCCGGTCTGATCGAGTGGAACCGAAGGTTGAACGTGATCGGCACTTGGGCCCGAACGCACGATCAGTCCAGTGGGTATCCCCGCTCTGCGTTGGTCACGCTGTCCGAGGCAACCAAGGCTGACTACCTGCTGTTGGACCACCTGATCATTGCCGGGGTGCAGCCAGAATTCGAGAACAATCAGTTCCGGGTCTATCAACTCCCCCCACTCCCCGCCGAGCCAGCCGAGTCCGCAAATCCAGCCCCCTCTGCGGACGCAATCCCGCCGGCGGACGGACCTTGGACCCCCAGCGCAATCGAGACAACTCACGCAGACCGCTGAGCAGACACAGCCGATGGATCGAAAACGGCTTAAGGACGTGTCTCCGCACACGCCCGCTGCCGTGCCGTTGCCCGCCCCGCGGCGGGGTAGTAGAATAAAAGGCGACAGGGGAGGCAGCAGTAAGCTGCCGCCAGAGGGCGATTAGCTCAGTTGGTTAGAGCGCTTCGTTTACACCGAAGAAGTCGGGGGTTCGAGTCCCTCATCGCCCATCCAATGCCCACCTGCTGAACGGCACGAAACCGCAAGCCCCTGAAAAACAGGGGTTTTTTTGTTGGTGCAGTCGAAGGTGTTCAGGGCAATTCAGTTCCGTTCTGGCAGGCTCTCCGCCAGAATCTGCGCCGGGTTCTGCGCCCGTTTTTCAGCCCCCGTGACAGGTTGGTTGATTGCGTTCTCGAAGTCCTCATCCTGCACCATCAGATAGTGCCGCTCTGCGACCGTGGGGCTGTTGTCAATCCACTTGCAGACCACATGCAACGGATGGTGTTTCATCAAATCGGTTTCACAGCTTGCCCGCAGATGGTGCCACAGTTTGACCCACGGCTGATGTCCAGTGACCTGACCCCGAATTCTGTACCAGGTGCTAAGAGAGTCGGGGTGGGTCAAGCCTCTGTACCGCTGCATCACTTTTGCGGGTTCAACTGGCTTTTGCGAATATTGCGTAGAGGGGCAACCACCACCCGCGAAAATCAGGGCCTTCGACTATACACTCGGTCCGAACAGGCTGTGCGGCGTGGCGGGAACAACTCACCCCAGGAGGAATCGCAAATGAGGACTCAAACGATCTCGAAGTTTTTCTTGCTAGTGGCCGTGCTTGCCGCCTTTGTGGCACTCGTCCCAGAGGCAGAGGCCCAATCGAACAAGAAGCCTAACGTACTGGTGATCTGGGGTGACGACATTGGCACCGAGAACATCAGTTACCACAACCGAGGCATGATGGGTTTCAGGACGCCAAACATCGACCGCATTGCGAAAGAAGGCGTCTTCTTCACGGACTATTACGGACAGCAGAGTTGTACCGCTGGCCGCGCCGCCTTCATCAACGGCTCTTGCCCCGTTCGAACCGGCATGACCAAGGTCGGTATTCCCAGTGCGCCGGAAGGTTGGCAGAAAACGGACGTCACGATGGCTACCGTGATGAAGAGTCTCGGGTACGCCACCGGCCAATTCGGCAAGAATCACCAAGGCGACCGCGACGAACATCTGCCCACGATGCACGGTTTTGACGAGTTCCTTGGCAATCTCTACCACCTCAACGCTGAGGAAGAACCGGAAAACGAGGATTACCCGCGCGACATGGTGTTGCCGGGTGGAAAGACATTCAAAGAGGTCTTTGGCCCGCGCGGTGTGCTCCGCTGCAAAGCCGACGGTAACGGTGGCCAAACGATCGAAGACACCGGACCGTTGACCAAGCGGCGGATGGAAACCATTGATGAGGAAACCCTCGCCGCCGCCAAGGAGTTCATCACTCGCCAGAGCAAAGCCGGCAAACCGTTCTTCTGCTGGTGGAATGGCACCCGCATGCACTTTCGAACTCACGTCAAGAAGGAGAATCGTCACAACGGCAATGACGAATACACCGATGGAATGATCGAGCACGACATGCACGTTGGCGAGCTCCTCAAGCTGCTGGATGAGCTCGGTATCGCAGATAACACCATCGTCCAGTACTCGACGGACAACGGCCCGCACTACAACACTTGGCCCGATGCCGGCACGACGCCATTTCGCAGCGAAAAGAATTCGAACTGGGAAGGTGCCTACCGCGTTCCCTGCTTCGTCAGGTGGCCAGGCAAATTCCCGGCTGGAGAAGTACGCAACGGCATCGTCTCCCACGAAGACTGGTTGCCAACATTCGCCGCGGCAGCTGGCAATCCAGATATTGTGGAGCAGTTGAAGACGGGTGTGGAGCTCAATGGCCGGAGTTACAAGAACTACCTGGATGGAGCAAGCCAACTCGACTACATCAGCGGCAAAGCCGACGTGTCACCGCGCAAGAGCTTCATGTACGTGAATGATGACGGGCAGATCGTTGCCATGCGTTACGAAGATTGGAAAGCGGTCTTTCTGGAAAACCGTGGCCAGGCATTCGAGGTGTGGCGGGAGCCATTTACTGAGCTTCGCGTGCCGCTGTTGTTCAATCTTCGCCGCGATCCATACGAAAAGTCACAGCATAATTCAAATACTTACAACGTTTGGTTCCTCGATCGCGTTTACATCCTTGCTCCGATGCAACGGGTCGCAGGACAATTCCTCATGACAATGAAGGACTATCCGCCCAGTCAGGCGCCTGGGTCCTTCAACCTGGACGGCATCCAGAAGAAGATCGAAGCCACCATGGGTGGGCGATAGACCGCCCAGACATCTGAAGTTCGATTCTTGCCTGCCGTCCGTGAGGGGCGGCAGGCAGAGTCGCCCGTTGCATCTTCATGAGATGACCGGCGATGGACACTGGTCCCGCATTGTTCGCCATCGCTTTCGCAGCGATTTCGATTGAGTCGTTTGCCTGGACGGTGTCAACCCGCCAGCCAGATTGCACTGCCACCCCGCAGGCTGAACCTGAATTGGACGGAGTCTTTGGCAAGACGACAGGCAAGGTATCCGAAGCGCCTTGGCCAATGCAGCCCGCGCCGCCTGCAGATGCGTGGAAGGTTATGCTGATGATGGGCGAGGACGTTGGGTTCGGTCGAGCCAGCGTCTGTGGCGGGAGGATTCCCGCTCCAACGCTCGACCTATTGGTCACGCCAAAATAGCGATTATTCGCCTTCACACCACTGCGATCTGCAAACCTTCGCGAGTGCCGCTCATCACCGGATGGGCTCCCGATTTGCACCGGACTCACTCAGAATACAACCTGCATTCTCATGCCCGGAATGATGACCGTGTCTAGCCGTCGTGTGCTGGGCTGTGCCACCTGGAGATCGGCTGTGAGCCGGCACCACGGGGTCAACGCGTAGTTATAGAACAACTCGCCCCCGAACTCGTCCTGCTGGGGCAGGACCGGTGCAGCCAGTGCCTTGAAGCTGTCGCTGAGTCCAAGATAGTAGAAGGCGGCACCAAAGGTATCGAGCGTTCGGCTAGGGAGCATACTGCGGCCAGCGATGCCTCCGTTGGCCACGTACCTCACGGGATTTGGATTCCCATCAGAAATGCCAAACTGACCAAATACGCCCCAGGTCCGCGTCTTATCGGCGGGGTCAACCCAGAGCGCGTGATAGCCGTTGGCGTAGAGCGACCATGAGCCAGTCTCCTGGCCGGCCACAATTCCGACCTGAGGCAGGATCAGATAGGACGCTGGGTCTACGGAGGTGTATTGGGCGTTGCTGTAGGTTCCGCCGAGATTCAACGTTGACGGGCGGTCGAAGATTTCTCCACGCAGGATGAGATCGGGAACGATCACAACGCCCCGAGAATAGAGATCCTCAAGCCCGATGGTCGCTCGTTCCTGAGGGTCCATGACAGTGAGGCTGAATAGCGGGGCACCATCGCGGAGAATCGCGGCACCTACGGCAGCCGCGGAATAGGGAACCGTGCGTGCTCCAATCGGGTTGAAGACGAGCGACGTGTTCATAAACCCGCCGACTCCTGGCCGGTCGAGCCCGAGTCGGGAATCGAAGCGCAGAGGGTATTCATCCAGGGTGTTGATCTTCCCCGCGAACACCGCGAAGTTCTCGGAGAGAGCCTGTGTGATCTTGACGCCCGTCAGCGCTGTGAGATCGCCTGTGTCAGCGGGGAAATTCATCGCGATGTTGCTCGGAGCGAGCAGCCCGTCCCCCTGATTGACCGTGTCTCCCAAACGAGACTCGCCGTGCAGGTCGACAAACAAGCCCGTCATCCCGATCTGGCTGCCGTTCAGATGCACCAGGTAGTCGAATTTCCCGCCGTATTCGCCTTCCTGCTCCACGCCCCCTGCGGCGACGCCTTGATAGAACTGCGTCCCGTACAGATCGAACGTGAGCCCCTTTTCTGCCAGCCCGCTACGCGCGCCAAACCAGTCGCCAGTCAATTGATCGCGATCGAAGAGAGAGTCGGTCGAGGCACAACCGGAGCAACACGACTCGGCCGGCATGACCGGAACGCAGCCGCAATCGAACGTCGCAAAGACCGTCGCAGGCTCAGTGAGCGGTGTGTCGTGTGCTCTGGAAGCAGAGACACTGCCCGTTGCCGCAAGAATGGTCAAAAGCACCAGGCTTGGAGAGATCACTTTCATCATCCGCATCCTTGCATTGCCGAAGAGCGGCCGTAATGGCGACTGTCCTATCGTCTAATGATCGAAGATGGCCACGCACGACTTGAGCGTTTTGATGAATTGCGACTGCATACGGCGCGGCTGTCCATGCTCGAGTTCCAGTTCTGCCGATAAGTCAAGTAGCGAGCTTCGTCATCAGGTCGCAGCAACGGCAAAGCTTGCCCAGTCTTTCAACTGATATCGCTGCCTTAGAACTCGTTGCCCACGAACAGGGATGACTTGAGGTTCCTGTGAACGCCGTCCGAATACGAACCGAACGGCGACACCTCAGGACGGATCATTGTCCACGGAAGATCGCGATGCTCGCTTGCGGTTTCCCGAATCGACACACTCAACCTTGGCCTGGATGGGTTCGAGCGGCCGTTCTGGTCCTGAGTCTGCTCGGCAGTGTGTCAGCCGAGGCCCAAGAGGGCACCCCCTCGTCGGCTCTTGATTCATGGCTGCCCTCGGTTGCGGACGATCTGACGAACCCCAAACCATCTACGATTGAATCTGTGCTCGGGGTGGGGGATGCAGGTTCACTCTTGCGTCCCCGGAGTCTCGAAGCGGGCGAGCCCCCTTCGCCCACGTTTCGCCTGCGTGGCCGAATTGACTCCGATTTCCTGTGGGCCGATCAGGACGCAGCCAATCGCGATGCATTTGGCCCACTCGAAGACGAATTTGGACTGCGGCGGGCAAGAATCGGCGGGGAGGGCTCTCTCACCCGTGACAGTCGGTACGTGGCGGAAATCGACCTGGCCTCTGGCGATGTGGTCTTGCGCGACGGCTTCATCGCATTCGGTGGCACTGATATTGCAGGCGAGTACAAGATCGGTCACATGCGTGAGCCATTCAGTCTGGAAGGAGGCACCAGCGGTAATTCATTTGCTTTTATGGAACGATCTCCGGTCAACGTTCTCGATCCTGCACGCAATTGGGGCGTGGGTCTCGTGCGCACGAGCGAAACAGACATGTGGACCTTTTCCGCCGGCATCTTTGCGGCCGGCACCGATCCTTCCGACACCGAATACGGCCCCGGATCGACAACTGGCTTTACGGCGCGATGGACTGGATTGGCTTGGAACGAAAACCAAGGCCGACGACTGATGCACTTTGGCCTGGCGATTTCGGAACGCGTTCCCAACGACGGTGTGATCTCAGTCAAGGTACAGCCGAGATCCCCACTGCTCGACTTTGGCGATTCTTCGACTTCCCCGTTTATTTCCAGCCTGACCATTCCGGCGGATTTCCAACAACTGGTAAATCTGCAATGGGCCTACGTCCATGAATCGTTCTGGACTCAGGCGGAATGGTACGGTTCGGGCATCGTGCAGACCCACGGGAATCCCGTTTTCCTGAATGGTTCCTACATTGATGCTGGATATTTTCTCACGGGGGAGCACCGCAAGTACCAATCCTCCGCCGGCGTGTTTGGCGCGGTGGAGGTCAACCGTCCGCTCCTTCCCCGTTTCTCGTCGAACCCATCCTCAACGGAACGGGGATTCGGAGCCCTTGAGGCGACTGCTCGCCTCTCCTACCTGGATTTCGTTGATAGCGATATCCCGGTTGCCCCGCTCGCCCCGTCGGCCGGGGTACGTATCCCACTCGCAACAGTGGGCTTGAACTGGTACCTCGCGGATCGGCTGCGGCTGATGTTCAACTACACCTACGCCACCCCTGATGAGATCAATTCCGGTTCCAGTTCCTTGAGCGTTTTCGGCATGCGGCTGGGTATGTTCTGGTGATCCAGGCGGATTCCGTCTGAAGGACGAGCGACTCACTGCTCAAAGGCGAACAGTTTTCTCCAGTCCTGCCGCATGTCAACGACGGTCCAGCCACGCTGCGGAGCGTCGGTCAGCGCTTCCGCGAGCTTGCCGCTGCTCTTGGGATGCGCGTCGTAGGCATATTCCCTGTCGGCATCGGTGTGATGGACGATCAGGCCGAAGCTGGGGCGCGGGTTGCCAACGGTCGTGTACTCCAGCATGGCCTTGTCGCCATCGCTGTTGCCGAAGCACATCACCGGGCGGCGACCGATGAACTGGTGGATGCCGACTGGTTTGCCTTCCTTGTCATCGACGAAGATTTCCTCCGTCGTCTTGACGAGAACCGGTTTGCCGTCGCGGAACTCGAGCTTGGTGCGCGCGTTTGATCCAACGACTTGTTCGGGCGGAATGCCATAGGCTCGCTCAGTCCAAACCCGCATGAAATCCGCTCCGCCACCTGAGACGATAAACGTCTTGAAGCCATGCGCACGGAGATGTGTGAGAAGTTCGAGCATCGGTTGATACACGCACTCGTCGTAGCGTTGGTCGAAACGCGGGTGCTTGGTGGTCCTCAGCCAGATGTTGACGCGGTCGTCAAACTCTTCGGTCGTCATCCCCGCATGGGTCAAGCCAAGAATGTGGAGCACTCCCTTGCAATCATCTGCCAGGAGCATGGCGGTGTCGCCTTCCAACGCGGCCTTGACGACAGGGTCGTCTTTCCACGTGGGATTTTTCGCCGCCTGTTCCTTCAGGCTGCCGAGCGCGAAGGCCAATTGAAACGGAACGGGGTTCTCGGGCCAAAGCGTCCCATCGTTGTCGAACACGGCAACGCGTTCGGGCAGAGGAATAAAGTCTGGCGAACCTTCCTTGGTGACTTTGGCCACGAAGGAAAGAATGGACAATTTCGCGGCACCGTCGTTCCAAGATGGCAGCGGATCTCGTTCGGCCGGTTCCTTTGCCTCGGCAAGCGCGAACGGCAGGCTGAACGCGAGACAGAGAATTGTACGACGTGCGATCAGCATGTTGGTTCGGGCCTCGCTTGGACAATCGTGCGTGTAACTTCAACTCCGACTATGACCCTTACCATGCGACCGCTGCAAGGGAACGGTGCCTTGTCGGGGCAGGCGAGAGAAGCAACCGCGCCCTGGTCCATCCTGGTTGGCCCGGTGCCCCGCCTGCATCGGGCTACTGAGTCGTGATAGTTCCCGGAACTCTCCCATCGCCGAATGTGTCGGCCATGCTGACTCCGGTCGGCGGCGTCGACTTTGCCCCGTTGACTCCGGTCGGCGTCGGCTCTCCTTTTGTACAAGAACGAGATCGAAAGCGCTGTTGTAGCTGTTGGAGCGGCCTCCCACAGTCGCACACAGCAACAGGATGAGCGTCACAACTCTGCGTTTGTGGGGCTTCGGGTGGCACCGGAAATCAACAGCAGCAGACAGTAGATGTTCTTCATTGTGATTCGATCAGCGATTACTTGGCCGGACGTCAGATCGCGAATTTCTCGCACCCCGGCAGTGAGGCCGGGTTTGGGCCGTCCCGCCGATTTGCATTCGATCGAGCCGCAGCTATGCCGGTCTAAGCATCTCACCGCTGTGTCTTTGCGCCTGAGGCCAGCAGTGAACAGTAGTGCTCAAACGGCATTTACCCTCCCCGTTTCAGTTCAAAGCACTGTTCAACTGGTGCCCAACCGAAACACGCGGAAACTGCGGACGCCTGTACCGCAGACCGCTTCCGCCAACCAAAGAGCAGACAATCGTTCGGAAATCGGTTTCGCACGGGGAGGGGCCTCTCAGGCGGGGTTGCCTCGGGCCCGCTCTCCGTCGACATCACACACCCTGCGCACCGCGATGGCTGGACACAGTGTGCTTTAGCGGGTGGCGGGCTGCGACGAAGGCCGACCGGGCTGCGTGTTTGCCTGGTCGTTGCCCGCGAGCGCCTGATGCCGCAGCTGATGAATGAACTGCAGCTTCTTGGTAACTGGAGGCACAAACACCTCCGGCACCAGATCCTTCAGGCCCATGTCGCGATTCAGCTCATTCGAGACCAATCCGATGGTGCGATAGGCCGTGAGCATATCTTCCAGCGAATGAGACTTGGGCAGAACCAGGTCGAAGTGCTCGGCGGTCATCAGCACACTGACCATGTCCGCGTACGTGCCGAATGTTTCGGCAAAGTCTTCCCACGGATGCATGCTGGCATAGGCGGCTACAAAGTTGGCCTGCCAGTTCGCCTTCGGGCCGTTGGCGTAATACTGCTTCATCGCCTGGTCATAAGACGGTTCGCGTTCGTCTCCAAACAGGGCGCGAAACTTCTCGACGCAGCGATCCTTCACCAGTTTGTCCCACACGAAGTGCCCCAGCTCGTGGCGGAAGTGCCCAACCAGCGTGCGGTGCGGTTCACCAAACTGCACGCGGGC
This sequence comes from Planctomycetaceae bacterium, assembly GCA_041742495.1. GTDB lineage: Bacteria > Planctomycetota > Planctomycetia > Planctomycetales > Planctomycetaceae > JBGSIP01. The sequence goes on along the minus strand of JBGSIP010000592.1, from coordinate 2,349 downwards.
CATCTCACGCGCGACGTCGTCCGCTTCCTTGAGGTTGATCGTAATCACGCCCGACGCGTGACCGGTGAGGACGGGCTGTTCGCCATCGGTTTTGAATTCAAACGACAGCCGGGGCGAATCGGAAAGACCCTGATTTGGCAACAGGGGAAAGCCAACCTGCTCCAGCACAAACAGCACGCGCTGCTTGGCTCGTTCCAGCCGCCACCATCGTTCCTGGTTTTCCTGCATCGTCAGGTCGGGTACGACGGTCGTCAGCTGGCAGTAATCGCACAAGGGCAGTTGAGTGGATGTTTCGCCTGTCGCACCCACCGGCACGGGGACATGTCGATTGCAGACCGTGTACACCGAACTGTTAACGCAGGGGAGCACCATCGAGTGACAATTGTTGCACTGCATGGTGGATTTGTCGGCGGGGACGAAATCGGTGATGGACTGGCAGGCGATGCAGACGCCCACCGAGTGGCCACACTTCACACACTGCCTGCTGCCAAAGAACAGCGTGTTACCGCACGAACAATCGAAGGTCTTCATCGGATCTCCATCCCTGACAGTCTTGGTGAAATGTCCTGGCGGGCAGCCGCAGGCGGCCAACACGTGGTCAGCCGCCGCTCAACCGATTGTCAGATGGCCGGTCACGCTGACCCGGAAGAGTGCGCCCCGTGGGGCTGGCGGATCGCATTGTTCGCCGGTTGGCCCACGACACGAATGAATGGCAAGTTGCATGCCCGCCTTGCACTGGCCGCGAAAAATTGTTCCGGGGCAGTCGGCCGTTCGCCCAGCCGAGCCATTTCCGGCGGGAAAAACGCCCCAGCCGGGCAATTCCATGGGGCAGGGTGCATTCGGCCGTCGCCGCATGGTAGCCTGAGCGATTCCTGTGTCGGCGGGCACCCGTGTGTGCCACGGCTGCGATATCGAGCCGGCCGTCGGAACCGGCCAGAGAGTTGTTCTCGCGTCAACCGAGAAGCGACAGAGAGTCGAACTCCGATCCTCTTTCCCCATCAGCACTTGGGGAAACTCTCGGTCTGTGAACCCGTATAGAGAAAGTTGTTTACGGGGAGGTTGCCGACTCAATCCCCGGCCGCCCCGGAACCCGTCCCTTCGGTCTCCTGAGGCGCCGCGCCGCCGTAGCCAACCGGGTTTGATAGTGTGCGACGGACACGACTTCATCAGGGAGAAGGCTGCAATTGGACCGTTACTCCGTTGATGTCTCCAGTGAAGGCAAACGGAGTCTCGTAGTCCGGTGACACTGGAGTGATCGAATCTCGGCCGATCTCAAACGGTTCCAGTCCGTGGCGGAAGGCTGATCGCATCAAATGGCCCTCGCCTGTCGGCTGGCCGTTGATGAATAGCTTGAGCGTACCGCCTCCCTCCGGGGTTCCATCCGGAGTAAACTCCGTTCGCAACGTCACCTCGCCCTCGGGCAGACGGTCCGCACCCTGGATGGTGACATCGGCGATCTCAAAAAACGTATAGCGGAAGACTGGTTTTCCGCTCTTCACGTAAAGGGACCAACCGGCCGAAAACGCCCCGGCGCAAGCGACCACGCCTTCAGCTCCATCCTTCGGAATGACCAAGCTGGCTGTGATCGTATGGCCGCGCGGAAACATCTGCGGGCCGATCGGTTCTGGAAGCCAAACGTGGTTGCCAAAGTACGTCCACTTCGTGACAGGCTCTCCAGCAACTCGCAGTTTCGGGTCCATTCGCTCGGAGAACCGCGGGTCGAGCGGAAACACGTCGTACTTCTTCGCTTCCTCAAGGAATTTGGCTTTCAGTTCCGCAAGTTTGGCCGGCTGCTGCTGGGCAACGTTGACGGCCTGACTGAAGTCCTCATCGACCTTGTAAAGCTCCCATGCAGCAGTCAGGAAGTCTTCGCCGCGGCCTAAGGTCACCCAGGGCAAACCGTACTTGCTACAAGCGACCCAGCCGTCATGGTAGATCGCGCGATTCGTCGCCAGCTCGAAGTACTGCGTAGTCCGCCGGTCTTTCGCCTTGGCATCGTCGAACGAGTAAAGCATCGAAACGCCCTCGATCGGTTTCTGAGGGATACCGTTCACGACCTTCGGCTCGGCGATGTTGCAAGCTTCAAGAATCGTCGGCACGACGTCAATGACATGGTGGAACTGCTCTCGCAGTTCGCCTTTCGCCTGGATGCCCTTTGGCCAGTGCACGATCATCGGGTTCCGTGTACCACCAAAGTGACTCGCAACTTGCTTGGTCCACTGAAACGGTGCGTTCATGGACCAAGCCCAGCCCACCGGCACATGCGGCTCGCTTTTCGGACCTCCGATCTCGTCGATCTGCTGGAGAGTACTCTCCAAGCCGAGCTGAATCCCGATCAGGCTGGCGATT
>JBGSIP010000591.1:0-3842 GCA_041742495.1 Planctomycetaceae bacterium | reverse complement strand
CCGACGCTCCCCGAACGCACCCTGCCTGCGCCCGTCCTTTACCCTTCCCGCCGGGCCGATTCCGCCAGCAGCAGCCCGGTCGCCACCGGCCCGCATACACCCGAAACCCCACGACTGAAAATCTTCTCCGCCGACTAACCCCCAGAGGGGGCTTGTGCCTGCGGCCCCCCCCCAGGGGGTTCTTGCCTGCGGCAGCAGGAATCGAAACCGTGGGGACATGGGTTGGCGGATTGGCTCGCGCCGGCAGGGCTTAAGTCCGATCATGCGCAGAGGGGAAATGTTGTCTTGGAGGGGCAAGACCTCGTGGAGCTGTTGAGCCGTCGGCTGCCACGCGACTAGCGCGCGGAACCTTCATGACGCCTGCTTGATGCAGGACGCTTGATCGCCCGTTGCCGTGGGCTGCGATTTCACACCGTGGACGCGCACTCAACGCCCACGGCGCATATCGGCAGCTGAACGGGCCGATGATGCCAGCGACTACGGGGGGTTAAACCCGTTACTCAGCGGCTTTGGTTTCCAGACCGGGCACAGAGATGCCGGTCACCTTGACCAGCGTGTATTTCTGGCGGTGGCCGGTGTGACGGCGGTAGGTCTTGCGGCGGCGCAGCTTGCCGATTTCCAGCTTTTCGCCCTTGTGCAGCGGACGCACTACTTCAGCTGAGACTGAAGCCCCGGCGATCGTCGGGGCACCAATCACGCTCGCGGCACCGCCATTGGCGATCAACACGCGATCGAAGGTGAAAGCGGCCCCCTCTTCCAACCCGTCCCGATAGTCGATCCGGTGAATCTCACCCTCTTGAACACGCATCTGGTGGCCACCAGCGTCGACGATCGCAAACATCTCAAGACCCTTCCGAGAACTCAACCTAGGCACCCAACCGGTGCCTGCCGAACCAACAAAAGCGCGGCCAAACCACCCCGGCCCGCGCCGGGCGGCAAATTGAAGTCCGGGAGCATAACGGTTCTCACTGGCGAAATCCAGAGACCTCTCCGCAATTCGCAGGGGCTCCGCGGTGTTCGACGGCAGCAGGCGGAACGAAAGACGATTCGCGAGAGATTGGGTGGGGCACCCGGCCAAGTGAGAGCGACTGCTCCGGGAAGACATGAACACCCGTTCCCGTCACGTTGTACCGGCTTTTGTTCCGTGCCTGCGTGGCAACGGTGATTCAGCCGCGGCAGGTCGAGAGCTTTCTCACCTCTTCATCTGAGTGCGCGTGCTGAACGGCAAAAGGTCGCGGCGTGCGTCGGAGGGTTTGAGGCCACTCCTATTGGCGAGACTGGCGGGAAGGATCCAAAACCACGGGGGTTTCAAGACCTTTGCCGGTCCCCAGGCTGACGAACTGCTTTTGCTGGCGGCGGTCCTGCCCGACAAGGTCCAGCCAGCCGTCGCCATTGACGTCGATTGCCTCCACGTTGTTCCAGCGTTTCAACTCCGGAATCCGGGTGTTGACTTCAAAACGCGGTTGCACGTTGTCCGGCGAAGTCACTCTCACGCGGCCATCGCCCGGATTCCATTGCACCTGCTGGTGGGGACGTCGCACGCCGATGTCGAGGTCCAGTTGCGGACCATCGCCAATCAAAAAGGTGTCGCTGAAGCCTGCAGCATTGACCTGACTGTTGCCGAGTGCGGCGGCCGGGGTCAAGACGTTCTGCTGCGTGATGACCATGCCATTGAGTAAGTCTGTGACCACGACATAAGCGCAATTCCACTGACCGGCAAGCAACGAGTAGTCAATCACGAACTCGCCATTCGTGCGGACACGTTCGACCAATTGATCATTTTGCGGGTCGGCAACGTCGTCATCGCTCACATACAGGCGAACCACGACCGAGCCGGGCAGATTCCTCTCCCCCGAGTCCTGCAACCCATCGGCATCGGCGTCCAGCCAGACTCGTCCGGCCATCGACAAAAATCACCCCTGGCTCCCACATTGGGAACCAGGGGTGTCGATTGACGCCGAAGCTCGACGACGTCGTGCGCAGGCACCGGGTGCAGGGCCGTGCCCTGCCTAGAGCAGGTTGACCACCTTGTCAGCCAGCCCCTTCTCTCCCAGCACGATGTTCAGCTTGCCGCTGGCGGCCAGCTTCTCCACGATTTCAAGCTCTCGCAGCCGCATCAGAACCGGGTTGTCTGCCAGCAGTTTTGCTGTGTTGGCCTGAGACCGCATGGCTGCCGTTTCCTCGCGACGTGAGACCAGGTTGGCCTCGGCGGCCTTCTTGGCTTCGGTCACCTTGTTCATCAGGTCCTTCATCTCTCCTGGCAGAATCACATCCCGGATTCCTACAGAAGCGATTTCCAGCCCCAACTCCGTCGCCCGACGACGAACGTTGTCCTCGATCTCCTTGGCCACGGCATCCTTCTCCGTGAGGAAGAGATCGAGTTCGCGCACTACGATCACGCCACGCAGCACCAACTGCGTTTCGCGGTACAGAGCCTGCCGCACGTCGTCGGTCTGGCCAACGGCCCGGCGTGCATCGACGATCTTGTAAGTCACCACCGCGTTCACTCGCAGCGTGACTTTGTCGGCCGTCATCACATCCTGTCCGCCGACGTCGACCATCGTTTCACGCAGGTCCAGTTCCACAATCTTGGCCTCGGACTCTCCTTTCCAGAAGGCGTACAGACCGGGTGCCAACGTGTCGACGTACTGGCCATCAATGAACAGTACCCCAGCCCGGTCACGGTTGACCGTGCACACGTCGAGCAGACGCGGTGCCGTGGACGAACGTGCGATCACCTTCACGTCTTCGTGCTCGAACCGCACCTGGCGGGCATCGACCACTTCCACGCGAACGTGCTTCTGCCCCGTCCAGTAGGCAAACAGCCCGGCGGGCAAGATCTGGCTGAACCGGTTTTCAATCCAGACCAACGCGCGTTCGTGCTCTCGAAGATCGAGCACCACGGCGTGATCTTTCAGATGTCCCGACTTGACGATCAGGTCGAGCTGTTCGTGAATCAGCCATGGCGTGCGCTGTGACACAACCTCCACCTGGCACTTGCCGAACGGGTCCCACATCCAGTGGGTACCGGCCTCCAGCAGACCACGAAACTCACCCTCGCGGAACAGCAGCCCCATTTCGAAGCTGCGGATCTTGTATCGCTTGAACAACAGCATCACTCACCTCCCCGGAGGCATGCTCCGGACAAATTGCTGTCACACGGCGTGAGCGCGGTGCGACAGCCAGAACACGCGGGTTCCAACCCGCGCGATAATCCACATTCAAACCCGCCAAAGGCAGGGCGTTCGTCAATCGCATCAGCGATTGGCGGAGTGCGTTTGAGCGCTCATGGGCAGCGGCGTCCAGCAACATCTGCGACGCACCGGCAGAACCTGCTCACCGAGGCGAGACAGGCCCAACTGATGTTGTCGCATCCTTGCTCGACGGTCACTTCCCGATGCACGCGGAATCCGCGCACTGCAAAGCGTCGCCACATGCCGCCCCAGCAGGACGACATCGCAAGACCCCGTTGCCGAGCCACCACTGTCGTGATGTCGCGGCGGGAATGCGGAGCGTGACCTGGGGGCTGATTGAGCGGACGCCTGCCTTCTTTGGGTCTCGTGAATGAAAACGCTTGCGCGCTTTCAGATGTCGGTGACCAGCCGACGGTTTGGTCCGCGGTGCCGGAGTCGAACCGGCGACAGCCAGATCTTTAATCTGGTGCTCTAACCTCTGAGCTAACCGCCGCCGATGCCGCCCGCGTTAGAACCCACTCACGGAACAGACAGCGCTCAACCTGACCCCGCCACAACGCGAAAGCCAGGTAGCCCGACTGCCGCTGGAGAAGCGACATCAACGACGCCTGTAGTGACCGTCGGGTCGCGGCGGAGGTTCGGGATGAT
>JBGSIP010000590.1:0-9102 GCA_041742495.1 Planctomycetaceae bacterium | reverse complement strand
CTTCCAGTTGACGCGTCACGGCGCCGCGATCCAGCGGAAACGGAAACCTCGCTTCGATGACACGCCCCAGCATCAGGTTCATGTCCGTGATCGTCAACGGGCCCCCGCGCCCATAACAGGCCGGGCCGGGGTCCGCTCCCGCGGATCGCGGTCCCACTTTCAGTGACACGCCATCGAACTCGCAGAGGCTCCCGCCGCCCGCGGCCACCGTTTCGATCTCCAGCGCCGCAGCAAACAACGGTGTCCCGCCGACCTCGCTTTCGTATCGCATGGGCAACTGGCCGGAATCACGTGCGACATCGGTACTGGTGCCCCCCATGTCGAAACCGATCAATCGTGTCTCGCCCTGCTGCCGACCGACACGGGAAAAACCGATCACACCACCTGCCGGCCCAGACAGCAGGCTGTCTCGCCCGCGGAATTCGCTAGCCGGAACCAGGCCACCGGCCGACGTCATCACTTCGATCGTGGAACCGGGTAAGAACATCTGCAGATCGGACAGATAGTAACGCAGCAGCGGGTTGAGATAGGCGTCCACTAGCGTGGTCTGCGCGCGCGGAACCAATTTGATCAGGGGACAGACTTCAGACGAACGACTGATGTCTTCAAAGCCAGCCTCGCGCGCCAACTGCTCCAGTCGCTGTTCGTGGTCGGGATTGGCATACGCGTGCAACAGACAGATGGCCAGCGACGTGATGCCGTCCTGCTGCAGCTTCCTCAGTGTGACCCGGGCCTGCGGTTCGTCCAGTGGTTCCAGCACCTCTCCGGTGGCTGCCAGGCGTTCGTCAATCTCGCCTACACACTCGCAGAGCGGCACCGGCTTGCGAATCGCCAGTTCAAACAGCCGGGGCCGCGCCTGCGAGCCAATCGCGAGGGCGTCGCGAAACCCGCGCGTGGTCAGGAGCGCTGTTCGCGGACCTCCCCGTTCGAGCAGGGCATTCGTGCCTCGTGTGGTACCCAATCGGAGCGTGAGCGGTGGCAGTGGTTGCGCCAGCGGGATGCCCAGAATTTGATGCAGCCCCAGAATCGGTGCTGGCATAGGGCAGACAAGGTCATACCGGCAGCCCCGCCAATTGCCGATCGGCAATCGGTCTTCCAGCATCACGGCTGCCATTTCGGGATCACCACTGCTGCCAAACACACGGCAGGCAAACACCAGTTGCCCATCGCGACCAAACAGTCGAAACGAGGCTCCGTCCCACAATCCGTCAGGCTCGTGAGCCCGACGCACATCGGCGACCCTGTTCCCCCAATAGCCCTCCACGCACCCGGGCGTGATTCCCGACGAGAGCACTTTGGCCGTGCAAATCCGGGTCGCTGGCCGGTCTCGCCGTTCGCCCTGTGCCGAGGTGCCCAGGTCGCTGGATTCACTCTCAGCCGTCACCGGAGCAATGCCGAGACAGTCGGTAAACGTCCCTCCGACATCGACGGCAAATCGCCATCGCGGTCCCGCGGTTTGCATTTGTACAGTTTGGCCCGTCACGATAAGCTCTTTCTGCGTCTACCCGACGAACTGGTCGATCGCCGATCGCGAGCTGACCAGATCTGCGGGAATTCACCCGTCAAATCGGCACAGGTTCTTGGGATTCGGTTTCCCGTCCAGGTGGCGGGCATCATATGATCTGTGACAGCTTGCCCATCTGAATGTGACCGATCCGCGCGGTCAAGGCGACACTTTGCCTGCCCGGCTGCCGGAAGTGTGTGGTTCCTCGATCCCCAGCCCATTGGTTTTGTGAGGAGTTGATGCATGGCCAACTTTGACGACCAGAAGTACCGCCGCGTGGCAGAAGGCGATCTGTTCGCCAGCGATGCAGTGGCCTCCGATCGAGCCGCCTTTCTGCGGAACACGTATTTGCATTTGGCGGGTGCCGTGGCGCTGTGGGTCGGACTGATGACGTGGTTCGTCATGACGCCCGCGATTGCCCAGGGGTTGTTCCAATTGCTGGCGGTGGGCAATGGACTGTTGGTGTTCGGCGGCTTCATGCTCGTCAGTTGGGTCGCTTCTCGCATGGCCCACAGCCAGTCGTCCGTGGCCGTGCAGTACGCCGGACTGGGGCTGTATGCTGCGGCTGAAGCGGTGATCTTCACTCCGCTGTTGTATCTGGCGGCGTTGACGAGCGGTCCGGAAGTGATCGCCCAGGCGGCCATCATCACGGTCGTCACGTTTGCCACGCTCACCGCCGCGGTACTGATCTCCGGAGCGAACTTTTCGTTCCTCGGCCCGTTTCTCGCCGTCGGTTCGATCGCCGCTTTTGCGGTACTCATCCTCGGCTTCTTCATGGGCTGGACCCTCGGACTGTTCTTCAGCGGTGCGATGGTCCTGCTGATGTGCGGCTACATTCTCTATGAGACCTCATCCATTCTGCACACTTTCCCCACCAATGCTCATGTGGCTGCCGCCCTGGCACTCTTCTCCAGCCTCGCCACGCTGTTCTGGTATGTCTTGCGCATCATGATGGCTCTCCGCGGCGACGATTGATCGCTCGCGGTTGCAGGCACCTGAGCGCGCAATCGCCGACAGGGATGACCAGGTTCAAAACGCAAACAGGATGTGACTGGCAACCCGCTGGTCACATCCTGTTTTGTTGTGCGATGGCAGTGGTCGCCGTCGATCGCCATGAGATCGAACCGAGCGCTTCCTCCGGTGTCCCTGGCTTTGCCCGTGCGTGCCCCTGTGGGGAGTCCGTCACCCCGCAGAGATTTCAGCAGAGAACTCCACGGTCGAGAACACCTGCCTCCAGTGATACAAGGTGCTGGCAGTCATCAAGTGGACCATCGTTGGCCCCGACCCCCATCCGGCCAGCAAACTACGGAGCCGGTTTCTCAGCGGGAACCAGATTGAAGCGTGGATCGCTGCTGGCCGCGCGAATCGCCCGTTCCGGACCCAGATACCTTCGGCGGAGATCAACAAACGGCCGCGGCCGCACTTCTCGTGTGGGGTCGTAATCAGGATTCAGTGCCGGTGTGTATTTCACCGCGACCTGCGAATCGATCCAGTCGTTCAATCGGCGAAACAGCGTCGCGGTCTTCTCGGGATACTCGGCCGACAGTTCCCGATGTTCAAACGGATCGCGTCGAATGTTGTACAGCCGCGCTGCTCCGGACCAGTCGAAGATCAGTTTCCAGTCCCGTTCACGAATCGCCGATGACGGTGCCGACGGCACGCCGTCATCCGGATTCAGCACCACCACATTCAGCGGGTAGTGCCAGAAAAATGTGTCGCGCGAGTAGCCCCCCGCGACATTCGCCGGGTCGTCCAGCAGTGGCCGCAGGCTTTGCCCGTCGATGCCCCCGGTGAGCGTGTCAGGGGGCAATTCATAGCCTGTGAGATCGAGCAGTGTCGGGAAAATGTCATTGCAGTCCACCGGCACATCACACCACCGGCCACCCGGCAGATGCCCCTTCCAATAGAACACCAGCGGCACGCGGATGCCCCCTTCGTAATGCAGCGCCTTCCCCCCCTTGAAGGGAGCATTGCAGGTGGCCACCGGGTCCGTATAGGTCACGCCGCCATTGTCACTGAGCAACGCCACAATCGTGTTCTCGGCCAGCCCGGTTTCGTCCAGCGTCGCCAGCAGGTTCCCGATGGATGCATCCAGCCGCTTGATCATCGCCGCATAAGTGGGGTTGTTGTGCTGATTCCAGCCACGTGTTGCCTTCGTTTCGAAGTACGCCACGTCCTGCTCGGGGGCCTGAAACGGCGTGTGCACGGCAAAATGACACAGATACAGGAAGAACGGCCGCGTCGACTGCTCCGCTGCGGCCCCCTGTTCCTTGAGGAACGATACGGCGTGCGCGGTGAGTTCATCCGTGAGATACTGCTCGCCGCGATCCGGACCCGCGGTTCCGCGCAACAACTCTGGCTGCGGCATGCGCGGATGCGCGAGCTTGCGGTTGTTCCACACCTTCTGCCAGTCAAAGTACGGCGAAGCACCTTCGTCCAGATACGCCAGCGGCTCAAAGCCCTGATCCGGCGGCTGATACCCCCGCGAACCATGACCGCCCACGTGCCACTTCCCTAAAAATGCACTCCGGTGCCCGGGCATGGCTTCGGCGATGGTCACTTCATTGTGGCCGGCATCATCGGGTTGACCCGCTGGCAGAGCGTCAATCGTCGTGCCGTTGAGCAGCGCCTGCGAGACCGACAGCTTGTCCGTCCAGAACACCGCGTCCTGTGGCAGATAGCCCTCCGGAGGCGTGAGACCCTGGTTGTAGAACGTCTGCACATTGCCGCCAACTGCAGTGGTAAAGCCGATGCGGGCCGCATATTTGCCCGTCAACAGACTCGACCGCGCTGGCGAACACAAGTGACAGGCATACGCTTGAGAAAACGCCGTCCCTTCGCGAATGAGCCGGTCCAGATGTGGCGTTTCGTAGTACATCTGGGCGGGAGTCGCGCCGGTGAAACGCTCCGCGTAGGCGTTGATGTCGACGATCCCCAGGTCGTCCGCCAGAATCAGAATTACGTTGGGCCGCTCGGCGGCCAGCGTGCATGCCGTCGCCATCAGCAGTACGGCAGTCAAACCAGAGCGCAGCATCATGCAGGGCCTTCACTCACTGGCAATCTGCCAGCCCGGGTGGGATTGCGAGCGGATCGCCCCCCCCGAAAGGAATGTCAAACGTGCCGCCGGCGACCATTTGCCTGCAGCGATCAGCCTTTGTCGGCCCGCCATCGCCAAGCACGCGCAACCCCTCCTCAACCGGCCCTGACGGCTGAAGAATGATCGCGGCGAACACAGACCAAAATCGACGGCCGGTTGTGAAGTGGCGGCCGCCGACCCAATTCACTTTCGACCGCTCATCTCCGGGATGCAAGCGACTCAAGTTCTCGCCAGGGCCATTTACCGGAGTCTTTGCGAATGGACTGCTCACCGCAACCGGCCACAGCCGACTTGTGAATCTGCGGCCGAATTGTTCGTGCGCAGCCCCTGCGGAGTTCCCGACGGGCCGCGAGACGGCCCATTGGAGACGGATTTCCCTTCGTTTTCGCCGATCATCCGGCTAGAATCCATAAACGCCCATGTGAACTTGCATGGTCCGCCTGCCTGCCTGTGGTCCTGCCTGCTCCCTCCCGCGACTGGCTCTCTCCTGCCCGCGGTCCCGCATTGTTTTCGCGGTGACACATTGCGAGTCCCGATATGCTCAATCGTCTGATCCCTGCAAAATCACTTTGGACGTTCGCTGTCGTCGCGACAACCGTCGGCGTTTGTGTGTGGTGGCTCGCCGGTGACGCCGTGCTTGCCGAGCCGGCCGCACCTGCCCTCATGCAGGGCACCGACCGCGAATCAGGTGCCGGTAAGCCGATCGACCAACCAGCGGCTACCCTGCCGGTCGGCATCACCGTTCCGCAGACCGCCCACTTGTTTGCCGCGCACTGTCTCGATTGCCACACCGGAGCCTCGGCGGAAGCCGGTCTCGATCTGACCGCGCTGAGGACCGACCTGAGCGCTGCGGGCTCCGAGCGTCGCTGGGTGCAGATCTACGACCGTGTTGCGCGTGGCGAGATGCCACCCGCCGATGCCGATCCAATCCCCACCGAACTCCGCCAGACGTTCCTCAACCAGACACAGTCGTGGCTCGAAACCACTCTGACGCAGCGTCATGCGCGTGAAGGCCGGGTTCGTGGCCGCCGCCTGACGCGCCCAGAGGTCGAGCGTTCCTTGCAGCAAGTGCTGGGCATCGATATCCCGCTACAGGAAGTCTTGCCGCAGGATGGAGAGTCGCCGCTGTTTGCTCGGCTGGCCGCTGCGCAATCCATCTCGCACTTCTATCTGGAACAGCATCTGACCGCCGTCGATGTGGCGCTGGATGAAGCCTTCCGTCGGGCATTGACGCCCACCAAGCCATTTCGGCGGGAATATACGGCTTGGGATTTGTGCCGCCAGAATCCGCAGAGCCGCAATCGCGAACCTGAGTTCCTCAATGAGCGCGCCGTCACCTGGTCGTCCGGGCTGATTTTCTACGGCCGCTTGGCCGCCACGACGGTGCGCGAAGATGGCTGGTACCGAGTGCGGCTCAGTGTGCAAGGGCTCAATCTGCCCAAGTCGGGGGGCGTCTGGACGACTGTTCGCACGGGGCTCTGCGTTTCGACGGCTCCGTTGCTGGCATCTGTCACCGCGTTTGAGGCCCAGCGAGAGCCCCGCGAGATTGAGTTGCTGGCCTGGTTGCCCGAGGACCACATGTTGGAAATCCGTCCGGGTGACGAAACGCTCGACCGGGCCAAGTTCCGCGGTGGGCAAGTGGGAGATGGCGAAGGGGAACCGCAGAAGGTTCCGGGTATCGCCATCAATTGGCTGACGATGGAACGGGTCCATATCGGCCCGGAAGACGAACAGGTCCGCCGGATTCTCTTTGGCGACCTGCCCGTGGTCGCGTCGTCCAACGGCAAGGCGCTGCGTGTCGAGACGACCGACGTTCGCCGGCACGTGACCGAGTTGATGACAGGCTTCGCCAGTCGCGCTTTCCGGCGTCCTGCCCGACCGGATGAATTGGAAAAATACATCGCGCTGGTCAACAATGCCCTCGACGACGGACAGAGCTTCGTGGCGGCCTTGCGGCTGGGATACCGCGCTCTGCTGTGTGCGCCCCGGTTTTTGTATCTCACTGAACAGCCCGGTCGCCTCGATGACTTTGCACTGGCCACGCGACTGAGCTTCCTGTTGACCGGTGGTCCTCCCGATGACCAGTTGACCAAATTGGCGCAAGCGGGTGTGCTGACGGACGAGCGAACCCTGCGGGGAGAAGTCAGCCGACTACTTGAGGGCCCCGGTGCCCGCCGGTTTGTCGATGGGCTGGCTCAGGAGTGGCTGGATCTCGATCAAATCGATTTCACCCAGCCGGACCGCAAGCTCTATCGCAATTTTGATTCGATCGTTCGCGACTCGATGCTCGCCGAAACGCAAGAGTTTCTCGCCACGATGTTGCGCGAGAACGCCAGTGTCACGCAACTGGTGTCTGCCAACTACACCTATCTCAACAGCCGCCTCGCGCGGCACTATGGCATCGACGATATTGAAGGGGATGAGTTGCGGCGGGTCAGCCTGCAGCCTGCCGACCATCGCGGCGGATTGATCACGCAAGGGGCCATTTTGAAGGTCACCGCCAATGGATCGACCACCTCGCCCGTCGGTCGTGGGGTCTGGCTTGGCCAGCGCATTCTGGGGGTCGACATTCCGCCTCCCCCTTCAGCGGTCCCTGCCATTGAGCCTGACATCCGCGGAGCAAAAACCATTCGCGATCAGTTGGAGAAGCACCGCGACGATCCCAACTGCGCCTCCTGCCACGTCGATATCGATCCGCCGGGCTTTGCACTGGAAACCTTCGATCCCGCTGGCCGGTGGCGCGACAATTACGAGTCCACCGCCCGCGGCGGCACCAGGCATTCGCTCCCCATTGACCCCAGTGGCGTTCTGGCCGACGGCCGGAGGTTTCAGAATCTTGAGGAGTTTCAACGGCTGGTCTGTGACCGTCCGGAAGACCTGGCGAGGAACGTCGCCGAAAAATTGATTCAATACGGCACCGGTGCCGACATCACCTTTGCCGACCGTGACGAAATCGCGGCGATCACCGCTCAGGCGGCAACCGACAACTACGGTTTCCGTTCGATCCTCGACGCAGTCATCACCAGTCCCATTTTTCAGCACAAGTAGTGTTTCGGCCACAGCCGCGCAGCGACACAGGTGATCTGGTCGCACACGTTGAAGCACCCGCGGCCAACCTGTTCCCGGCCATTTGCCCGGCCCACTGTCACACACGCACACACGCTCTCACACACACACACACACTGAATTTAACCCGCGAGATTGATTGCCATGCACCACTCCCCCTTGCATTTCAACTGGCAGCGCCAGCTCAGTCGTCGGACCATCCTGCGCGGTGCCGGTGTCGCCATGGCCATGCCGTGGCTGACCGCGATGGACCGCGCGTTTGGCGGCACGGTAGCCACCCCCCCTGCCAAGCGGTTTGTCTCCATGACACTCGGCCTGGGGTTGCATGCCGAGAACCTGTTTCCCAGCAAGGCTGGACGCGACTATCAACCCTCGCGCTACCTGCGTCGGGTCGACGATCTGCGTGAACACTTCACGGTGATTTCCGGTACCTCTCACCCCGGTGTCGCCGGCGGACATCGCGCCGAAGCCAGCCTGTTGTCCGCGGCTCCCATGAGCGACGCCGCGCAAGCTCGCAACACCGTTTCGCTGGATCAGTATCTCGCCAAGCATCGTGGCGACGAGACCCGCTATCGCTCGCTGGTGCTGGGACTCTCCGGGTCCAATAGCCCCTCGTACACCGAAAACGGAGCCATGATTCCCGCGGAGGACTCTCCGGCGCGTCTCTTCACCCGCCTGTTTGTCAAAGACTCGCCCAAAGACCGCGCGCAGGTCATCCAGCGGGCTCGGGAAGGGCAGAGCATCATGGACCTGGTGGCAGACGATGCGCGGCAGTTGGAACGTCAACTCGGCACCGGCGATCGCGATCGCCTCGATGCCTATTTCACCAGCGTCCGCGATCTCGAACGCCGTCTGTCCGAATCCGAAGCGTGGGCCTCACGCCCCAAGCCGCAGGTCGATGTTCCCCGCCCTGTCGACATCGGTAACTCGTCCGACTTTATTGGTCGCCAGCGACTCATGAGCGATATGGTTCGCCTCGCGCTGTCCACAGACAGCACGCGGTTCATCTCGTTCCATCTGGGCGGCTCAGGGGGCGTCGTGCCGATTGATGGCGTCGACGAGGGCTATCATTCGCTCAGCCATCACGGACTGGATGAGGAAAAGCTGGAGCAGTTGGCCCTGGTGGAAACGGAAATCATCGCCGCGTGGGGCGATTTCCTCCGGTCCCTTCAGGAGACTTCCGATCACGACGGATCCCTGTTGGATCACACGCATGTGTTCCTGACCAGCAATCTCGGGAATGCGTCCAGTCACGACAATCGCAATATGCCAGTCCTGCTCGCCGGCGGCGGATTCCGGCATGGCCAGCACCTTGCCTTTGACCGCGAAAATAACTACCCGCTGCCCAATCTGTTTGTCTCCGTGCTGCAGAACATCGGTCTGGAAACCGATCGCTTCTCCACGGCCAAGGGGACCATGGCCGGGCTGGAACCAC
>JBGSIP010000589.1:0-3564 GCA_041742495.1 Planctomycetaceae bacterium | reverse complement strand
GCGTCTTGCCCGCCTCCGCTTCCGACATCGCAAAGAAGGCCGCCCGCTGCTCCGCGGGAATCATCCGCGCAAAGCAATGACAGAGCATGCAGGTCGCCGCGCGGACCGCATGATGCCAGTACACTTCGCCAAACATCACATAGCGAGCAAACACCATCAGTTCAGCGGCCGTCTTCCCTTTTTCGAGCAAGGCCAGACCGTCTTCACTGTCGTTGACAGTCAGGCAGCGAATCAGCCGCTGGCGGTCGAAATTGCGACCATAGGGCACGCCGCAATGCAGGCTGTCCCGATCCAGGTAATCGAGTTTGTCCACATCAATCGGTCCAGACAGTATGGACGAAAGCAGCCGCTGCTCCGCATCAGTGCCCGTGTGGTCCAGCAGATGCAGTACCTCTGCGGGGTCCACGCTCCAGTCCTGCCGCAACGCGTTCCGCAGGTCGTCGTCGCCCCGGATGATGTCGGCGGCAAACTGTTCGTGAGTGAACGCCCCCGGCAGCTTCATATCTTCGATGGCGTGGCAATACGGCCAATGTCCCACGTCGTGCAGCAGCGCCGCACACAGCAGGACTTCAGCACCGTGGGGTGAGACGTGAGCCGTGAATCGCTCATCGCTGGCAAGCTGCATCAGATATTGCACGGCGTTGCCAAACACGCCCAGCGAGTGTTCAAAGCGGGTGTGGGTCGCTCCCGGATACACCAGCGAGACCAGCCCGAGCTGGCTGATCTGATTGAGCCGACGAAAACCGGCCGCATCGACCAGTCGCCGCACGCGACGCGTGAACGGGATGTCTCGCTCGCAGGGAATCCGGACCAGACCGTGACCCAGTCGCAGACTGGAAAGCTCGGGAATCTCCAACAACGAGGGCATAAGGCAGGCGACAGTCTGAATGCACAAAAATCATCGCCGCCCGTTCAGTCGCGGCCCGAACGTCACTTGTACCATCCCGACGTCCCCTCGCGAACCGACCTGTCGGGTGCGCTCGCAATTGGCCTGCGCCAAGCGTCATTCTCTCGCGACAATCGGCTAAGATCGGCCTGACAAGCGTCGTTCCGAAATTCCGTCACCGTCGGGCTGGCGAGCCGGCTGGTCAACTTGCGAGGGCGTTCCGCGTGCTTCCCCGATCCCCCTCCTCCTCTCCCTCTCTCCCGTCCCCATCCGGGCTGCGACTGGTCCTGGCCACCCTGTCCGCCCTGCTGGCGCTCCTGGCTGTGGAATCGATGCTGGAAGCAGAGCCGATCGCGGGTGCCTTCCTCAGCCTCGACTCTCGCGCGACATTCGTGCTGACCTGCGGTGGCCAACTCACACCCGACCCCAGCGGCGGGGTGTTGATGGACATTCCGTTGTGGGTGCCTGCCGCAGGATTGCTCCTGTGCCTGGGCGTATGGGCCGGGCTCTCACGCTGGCGGCGTGGCCATGTGCAGCCGGGTGCACTGCTCGCAACAGCCGGGACAGCCGCGGGGCCTCTGGCTGTCTGGCAACTCGCTTACATGGCCAGCCTGCTGGGCAACCAGACGGCTGGTCTGGTGATCGCCATCGCTGTGGCTCCCTATGTCGCCGCAATCAGCGCCGCAGTGGGCTTGAATCAAACGTGGCTGTTGCTGTGGCCCTCCATCACGGCAACAGCCTCGCGTCCCACGACCACACCAGACCGTGTGGTCGGCCCGCAGTGGTTTGGTCTTCCTCCCGCGTTGTGGGCCATGCTGGCGGTGTATGTGCTGGTCTTTTCGGCGCTCAATTGGGCCTTGTGGTTCAACCTGCGCATCCCTCACGGTGACTCGGCCATGTACGAAGAACACCTGTGGAACTTGCTGCACGGCAAAGGCTTTCGCAGCTACCTCGATCAGGGACTGTTCCTGGGAGAGCACATCCAGATCATCCATCTGGCCCTGCTGCCCGTCTACGTATTCTGGCCCTCGCATCTGTGGCTGGAACTGGCGCAAAGCATGGTGCTGGCCAGCACCGCCATCCCGGTCTATCGCCTCACCACGCGCACGTTGTCGATCACCGGCCACAGCAGCCCGCCACCCGTCACACGTGCTGCGCACGAGGCCGGCCTGTGGCTGGCAGCCGCATGCCTGTTGTCATTTCCGCTGCAGTACCTCGACATCGCCATTGATCTCAAAACCTTTCGCCCCGGCGCGTTTGGCATTCCGGCGCTCCTGTTTGGCCTGGAAGCACTGGAACGATCCCGATACCGCACCATGTCCCTCTGGTTTCTCGTCACACTCTCGGTGCAGGAAGATTTCAGCATCCCCGTTACCTGCGTGGGGCTGTGGTTGCTCGGCCGCGGATTGGCTGGTTGGTACTTCACACGCCGATCCCCAGAACTTGCGAATAGCAATCGTTCTGTCGCAGTAGCACCTTCGCTGCGACAGCGGCCCGATGTGTGGTATGGACTGGCCTGGACCGTCGGGGGCCCGCTGTATCTCAAACTCGCCATGACGGCGATTCACTGGTTTCGCGACGGTGTGGAGATTCACTACGCGGGCTATTTCAGCCGCTTCGGCACCTCCACCGGCGACGTCGTCTGGACAATCCTGACCTCCCCCGGTCGCGTGCTCGAAGCACTGTGGGTCCCCTCGACGCTGCTGTATGCCTGCGCGCTGCTGGTGCCGCTGGCCGGGCGACCGCTGGGACGCAGTGGTCGCTGGCTGACTGCGTTACCGCTGTTTGTGTTGTTGTGCCTGAACGAAATCGCGGCGACCCCCTTCCATCACTTTCACGCCCCGATCCTGCCACTGCTGTTCTGGGCCGCCGCCACGGAACGTCACCGGGGAATCTGGTCGCGCTGGTCGACACCGCGGCTGGCGGCCTGTTGTGCATTGACCACGGGCTGCCTGTTCGCGCTCTCTCCACTGAGTCTCAAATTCTGGGATCCAGGTTCTCCGTTCTGCTATGCCCGGCTGTACATCCCGGATGCCCGCCCGCGCGAATTCGCCAGGATCGCCAATCTCATCCCGCTCACAGCCCGCGTCGCGTCGACCGACTTCGTCCATCCCCGATACACGCACCATGAGCGTTCCTACGACTACAGCGACTACCAGCGCCGTGTCGCCGGCAACACCACTCAAGTCCCCGCTGACACTGACTACATCGTGATCGACACGCAACACCCGTACTCGCGAATCAAACAACCGCCAGAAGTTCGCGAGCTGCGCGAATCCCCCGACCAATGGGAACTGCTCCCGGACACCACCCACGGCTACTTCATCGTGCTCAAACGCAAATCAACCGCCACGCCATAGGTATCTGCTGCAGGTCCGTCGTGTAGTGGTCTGTCCATCGTGATGTGTCGGACATCGTCGTGGCACCCTGGGATCTACGATGCCTGACAAACAGCGGTGGACGAAAGCGTAGGTCAGGCTGTGCCTGACGCGAGAGTCAAACCCGACTCGATCGTCGGAAAGCCGTTGGCACTTCGATCATCGGGCACAGCCTGATCGACAGTCGAGTGAGTCTTTCTCCGTGGCTCTGTGGCTCCGTGAGAACCAACAAGGAACGAACGACGCGAGTCGCGCTCAGTCTGCATTCAACGATGGTTACCGGCGGCCCCGTGAACCGTG
>JBGSIP010000588.1:0-2150 GCA_041742495.1 Planctomycetaceae bacterium | reverse complement strand
TTCGCGCAGGCGGAAGATGGGGTCTTCCATGGTGGTGGAGAGCGGGACGGTGACGTCGCGTGCTTCCTGCAGGTCGCCACGGGTGAGGGGGCGCTGGCGGCTGAAGGCTTCGATGACTGCCGCGTTGACGATGGTTTCGATTTCTGCGCCGCTGTAGCCGTTGGTCTGCTCAACGAGCGATTCAAGTTCGAATTGCGCGGGATCGATGCCGCGGCGGCGGAGATGGACGCGGAAGATGCGATCGCGCTCGTGAAAGTTGGGGAGGTCGATGAAGAAGAGTTCATCGAACCGGCCGCGGCGGAGCAGTTCGGGGGGCAGATGCTCGATGCCGTTGGCGGTGGCGACGGCGAAGACGGGGGAGGTGTGCTCCTGCATCCAGGTGTGGAAGCGACCGGTGAGGCGGGCCATGACGGTGTCGCGTTCGGCGTCGTCCTGAATGCCGGCGAAGGCCTTGTCCATTTCTTCGATCCAGAGGACGGCGGGGGCCATTTCATCGACGAGGCGGAGGGCATCGCGAAGGTTTTGTTCGGAAGTGCCGCGCGTGGATTGCAGGAGTTGGGAGAAATCGAGCCGGAGTAGCGGGAAGCCCAACTGGCGGGCGATGACGCGGGCGGAGAGCGATTTTCCACAGCCCTGCACGCCGAGCAGGAGGACTCCCTTGGGGCGGCCGATGCCTTGCTCGGCAGCGGCTTCGGTGAAGGCGGACGCGCGGCGAGCGACCCAGTCCTTGAGGGCTTCGAGTCCACCGACGTCGTCGATGTTTTCGCCGAGCTTGTGGAATTCGAGCAGGTCGGTGCCCGAGAGCATGTTGCGTTTTTCGTAGACAAGCTCGGGGATGACGTCGTCGTCGAACGCGGTGTGGGTCAGCAGGACGCGGCGGAGAGCGCGGCTGGCTTCTTCGAGTGTGAGGCCGGCCACCGCCTGGACCATTTGCGTGCGCTGTTCGTCGGTGGGGAGGAAGAGAGTCTGTGAGGCGTCCGTTTCTCCGGCGGCGATGAGGGCGATGACTTCGGTGGCGGCTGTGTTGAGTTCGGCAAAGCCGGGGAGCGGGAGCGGCAGCGTGGTGGCGAGCTTAAGCCACTCGGACGGCAGGCGGGGTTGCGGGCCGAGAAAGATGTTGACGATGGTGGAGTTGGTCACGCGCTGGGCGAGTTCGCGAATGCCGCGGACGAAAGTGGGGTCGTCACAGAGGTGACCGGCATCGAGCCAGAGGCAGGCCGTGGCGTGCGGGAGGGTACGGAGCAACGTGAGCACGTCGGTGGGTGTGGCCTGCAGAGGGAGGATCTGCCGGTCGGCGGAGCGGAGTCCAGAGGCGGCGGACCAGGTGAGGCAGTCGAGGTCGCAGTCGTCGGTGATGGACTTGAGGATGCGGGTCCAGCGGCGCTCTTCCCAGGTGACGAGCAGCAGCAGCGGTTCGCGAATGGCGAGGCGTTGGGCGAGATCGCGAGTGACGAGGTCTGGCGGGGCGAGTGGGTTGGTCATGGTGGTGTTCCGCGGAGGTGGTTTGTGACAGGCTTGGGGAAGGGTTGTGGTTCCGTGGTTACGTTCGGCACTGGCCAGAGTCCAGTGGCAACCGTGGTCGGTTGCGGTGTGGCCGATTGGTTCGTTCATCGCAGACTAAAAGGCGCGGCAGGGGGCGCGGTGACGGGGCGTCAGGCACAGCCGGAGCTACTGGTCTGTCTATTGTTATGTGTCAGGCATTGTCGGGGTCACATTGGGTGCCACTGCTGGCTCGTCCAGCAGTGTGAGCGAAGGGACCGGCGTGAGCCAACCCCGAACAGTCCCCCGATCTCTGCTGTGCCGGAACGTCATCGTGACCGATACCCCGGTCTCATCCAGCACAGCCTGGCTTGCCAATCACCTCACGGCTGGACAAGCCAGCCGTGGCACCCTGGGATCTTTGCTGGCGGACAAAGAACGGTGGACGAACCACTACGTTGGCTGGCAGGGCCGGTGGCTCCCCTGGTCAGGCCAATGATTGTCGTGCGGCGAGCGAACAGTGAACACTCCACGCGGGGAGGCGGACCTACTTCCCGATGCAGAATTTGTGGAAGACGCGGTCGAGGATGTCGTCGGTGAAGACGGCTCCGGTGACTTCTCCGACGGCATCGACGGCGGCGCGGACTTCAACAGCGATCAGTTCGTCACCC
>JBGSIP010000587.1:0-10246 GCA_041742495.1 Planctomycetaceae bacterium | reverse complement strand
TCAACGGCGAAATCTACAACTATCGCGAGCTGCGTGGGCCACTCGAAGCACGTGGTCACCAGTTCCGCACCCACTCCGATACAGAGGTCATCGTCCACGCGTATGAAGAGGAGGGCCCTGAGTGCGTGCAGCGGTTTCGGGGCATGTTCGGCTTTGCGATTTGGGACCAGCGCCGGCGCAGGTTGATGCTCGCCCGTGATCGGTTGGGGCAGAAGCCCATCGTCTATCGCCTCCAGCCCGGTCGGTTGTCCTTTGCCAGCGAGATCAAGTCGCTGCTGCAACTGCCGGGAGCCCCCCGCGACATCGACCCCCGCTCCATCGCCGAGTATTTGACGTTTCAGTATGTCCCACAGCCACGCACCATTTTTCGCGACTATCACAAGCTGCCCCCAGCCCACTATGCCGTGTATGAACAGGACCGGCTGACACTGACCCGGTACTGGCGCCCCCCTTACGACGACCCGCTGCCCGGAGGCCGCACGGAGCATGACCGGCAGGCTGCGATCGAGCAACTGCGTGCCGCAGTCGACGATTCGGTGCGCCTGCGGATGCGCAGCGATGTGCCGATTGGTGCGTTTCTGTCGGGCGGAGTCGATTCCACCATCACCGCCGGCGTGATGGCCAGGCTCTCGCCGCATCCCATCCATACGTTTTCGATTGGCTTCCAGGAAGCCACATTCGACGAGCGCGTGTACGCGCGACAGGCCGCGGAGAAATTTGGTTCCATTCATCACGAGTACGTCGTCGATCCGTCGGCGGCCACCCTGTTGCCCGATTTGTTGTGGCACTACGACGAGCCTTTCGCCGATAGCTCAGCGGTTCCCACGATGCAGGTTTCACGCGTCGCGCGGCAGGAAGTGACGGTGGCTCTGTCCGGCGACGGCGGTGACGAATTGTTTGGCGGGTACGATCGCTATCGCGCTGTCGAACTGGCAGCCCGTGTCGATTTTTTGCCTCGTCCGCTCCGCCGGGTGTTTGCGTGGAATTTGTGGCAGCACCTGCCGGCCGGACAGGATCTGCGTTCATTTGGCCGGCGGCTGCGCCGATTCATGGCCGCGTTGGGAGAAGAACCCGAACACCGCTATCTGCGGTGGATCGGAATCTTTGACGACGCCAGCCGACAGAGTCTGTTGTCCGACGAGTTTCTGGCCCAATTGGGAGTGCACGATCCCAATCGCCCGCTGTTCGACGCGTTCGCCGATTGTCGTCAGCGGGACTTTGTCACTCGGACGATGTGTGCCGACGTGTTGACATACCTGCCAGGGGACATCCTGACGAAAGTTGATATCGCAAGCATGGCGGCCAGCCTCGAATGCCGCAGCCCATTCCTTGACCATCCCGTCGCAGAATTGGCCGCCCGTCTGCCCATCGAATGGAAGCGGGCCGGTGGCGAAGGGAAGGTCATTCTCAAGGACGCGTTTGCGGATTTGATCCCCCCAGACATCCGCCAACGGCCCAAAATGGGCTTTGGTGTGCCCATCAATCATTGGTTTCGGCACGAACTGAATGGCCTGTTGCGCGACGCCTTGCTGGGCGACCGGGCCCGGCAACGGGGTTATTTCCGCATGAGCGAAGTGGAACGGCTGGTCACCGAGCACTCCACGGGCAAGGTCGATCACCGCTACCGCCTTTGGTCGCTGTTGATCCTGGAGCTGTGGCATCAGACGTTTGTCGATGGGCCAATTCCGCAGGGCCCGCGAGCGGTCTTGTAAATCGCTCGGGTCACCGGCTCGACGGGTGGCGCTGCCACTGAATCACGGGACATCCGGCCGGTATGACAATTGCTGTGCCTCCAGAGAGGGAACTCCGGCGAGCTCCGTCTCCGCGGGAATTCCCCGCCGGGCGAAATTTTCGGCCGTTTTCTTGGATAGGGCGGCTGGCCTGCGGCCCGGCGCTGTCCATAATTTGACCGCGCTGCATGGAGAGCGTCCACGACAGGGAGGAGCCGCCGCTGCAGGTACTGCGATTCTGAGTCTCGTTCACGCCGCCGCATCAGTGTTGCGGCACGCTGACTGGTAAGCCGTACGACAGCGCGAAACGACGGGTTGTTTCGCCCAGAGACGGAACCCGCAGATCGAATTGCGACGGGTGGATCTGTTTGAGTTGGGCAGTCACGCTTCCATTTGACAGCAAAGTCTCCTCCCACGATGGCCCTTGATCTTCAGACGCTGGCCCGATCGAGTGATCGTTCCGAGACAACCAGCGGCGTGCTGGCGGAACCGCGCGTTGCGAGCACATGCCGGGTGTCTGTGACTGGCGAATCCACAGCGCAGAACGAGACGGCACCCTCCGATCCCGCTACCGATTCGGGAGAGCACTTCCGAGCCGACAGCATCGAAGAACTGGCATTCCGCTTTGGGCAATCGTACGACTCCTATCTGTTCTCCGAGGCCGGTCGTCGGACCTTTCGAAGCACAAAAGTCGCCGGGTTTGTGAGCTATGTCGAAATTGGTTCCGATTGGTTTTGCCTGGGGGGATTGATCGCGGCTCCGGCAGATCGCGCTGGCTTGTTGGATGAAATCATCAGCGCCGCGCAGATGGCGGGGCGGCGGTTGCGGTTTGTGAACGTGGTCCCCACAGATGTTCCCCGGTTGCGCGCTCGTGGGTTTGAAATTTCGAAGATCGGCGAAGAAGCTCTCATCGATCTGGCCACCACCCTCTGGACGGGCTCTGCGTTTTCGTGGGTTCGTCGGCAAGTCAACGTCTGCCAGCGCGCGGGCATCACTTGCTCGGAAGTCCGCCCGGACGAACTGTCTGCCCACGCCTGGTCAGATCTGCAGGCAGAACTGCGACGTGTCTCACAGGAACATGTCAGTGCCACGGCCTACGGCCGGGAATTGGGACTAATGCTCGGCAAGCTCAATCTCGACGAACTTCACCGTCGGAGGTTGTTCGTTGCTCAAGACGCAAAGCGGATTCAGGCCTTCGCTCTGCTGACGCCGGCATACAACGGGCGGATGTGGTGTCTGGAATTGTATCGGCGACGGCCGTCGGCCATGACCGGCGTGATGACAGCCCTCATTCGAGGAACGTGTGACCAGTTGCAGGGAGAAGGGGTGCGCTACGCATCGCTGTGTCTGTGCCCGGCGCTACGGTGTGAACTGGAGCCTCCGCAAGCCAACCGCTTCATCCGCACTCTCATGCCGATCTGGTGGAAGCGTTTGCCATGGTTCTATGATGCACGGCGGCTGTATCACTTCAAAAGTCGATTTCGTCCTGTCTACCGCGAGTGCTATCTGGCGGCCGCCCCAACCTGCGATCTGCTGTCGATTGGCCGCCTGCTGACCGCCTGGGGGTTGCTGCGGCCCAGTTTCCGGCGGTTGCCTCGTCACTTGTATCTCAACGCAGGTAAGTGGTTTCGTCCGGATTCGCTGGCCGATCCGGCGGCCGAGCGGTATCGACGCGTGGATCTGAGTGAACTGGCGTGTGAATCCGCCAGTGCCGACAGTTCGCCATAGCGCACAGTTCGGCCTGCCCACCGAATTTGCTCGCCGCTGCCTGCTCTTCTCGGCGATCAGTCTGCCGTGGTCATGGTGACCACGTCGACGACGGAGAATTGCCTCAGCCAGTCGGCTTCGAGTACCAAGCCCGGGTGCTTGAACTGAAAATCCCCCGTGTGGCGTCGCGCAGTTTCTTCGCTGACATAGCGAACCCACGAACCCGGAGCCAGGCGCACCAACCGCGGAGCGGCAAGTACTCCCTCATTGCGGCGGGCACGCCACAAAAAGCTAATCTGGGCCAAACGCTGATCAACGCTGCTGAGCAACCGCCGCGCGGTCGCGGAGTCCGGCACATCGGTGAGTTCGACCAGAAAGTCGTACCGGGGATGGTCAGTCTCCAGACGCACGGGCAGCGCCGTGAACTGTGACAATTGCAGCCCTGTGTCGGCCGCCGCCTGATGCGCGGCTTCGAGCACCTGATGCTCAGTTACCTTTTCCCCCTCGAGATCGCCAACGCGGCCTTCCTTGTGGCGAAACTCCAGTTTGGGTGCCGTTCCGTGAAAGCCCTGACAGCGAACCACGTCTCCAATCCGGAAGCGTGTGAATCCTGCGGAAGTCGTCATGACGAGGGAATAATCCGCTCCAACTTCCAGTTCGTGCCCTTCCAGCACGCGGGGAGTTGCGGAGGTCAATTCTTCCCGCGGAATGAATTCATAGTACCCGGCTCCCACAGCCAACACTCCCGCCGGCTCGCCGTCGTCCAGAGGAATGGTGTGTCGGCCTTCACTGGATACCAAGCCCATGTCGCGCAGTGCCCCCGCGCCAAAATATTCCGGTACATGTCGAATCTGAAAACCGGCGGTCCCCCCCAGCCAACAGGCCACCACTGGGTCGTCCCAGAAGTGGCGGGGATACAGCGCCCCGGCATGGGTCCGCACAGCATCGAGCCAGCGGGCACCCGCGACACGGCGCTGGCGAATGCGGGGAGCCAGCGCTTCCCGCACGGCCGCAGGAAACTCGAATTCCGTGGTGAGAGTTCCATCCGCGAGATCGCGCACCAGCGTCTGGGCATAGTCATTGCTGATCTGGGCCAGGCGGACCAGCGTTCCGGGATTCATCAGAATGATCCAGCCCACATCCTGCAGCACAGAGAGCCGCAGCGCCGCGTAATAGCGGGCCACTGGGTCTGCGATTTCGTTGAGTATTGCGGGAACGGAGAAAAACGGCTTGAGGAGCGGGCTCTGTTCGCGGGCCAGCAGAGCGCTCACCATGCTGATGGAGTGACCACCCGGAGTGTGTCCCATGTCCCACGACCCCGCCAGTTGCAGGATCTGGCTTCCGACGTAGCGCGGGTGATCGGCGAAGAGTTTGAGGCCCCAGATTTCCCAACTACGCTTGTATTCGCGCAACCAGGTCTCGGTCACGGGGTTCAGTTTAGGCACTCCGGTCGTGCCCGTCGTGATGGTGAACCGCAGCAGCCGATCCTGCGGCGGGACGAGGGCACGGGACTCTCCCGCGGCCACCCGTTGAACGTACGGCGCAAAGCGCTCGTAGTCGCCTACCGGCACGGCGCGGCGAAAATCGCCGACGGTCTGGACACTGGCCAGGCCGTGATCGCGACCGAAATCCGTTTCTGCCAAGGCCCGCACCCGTTGGAGCAGCCAGTCTTGTTGCGCCGTCTGGCTATGGGCCAGTTGCCGCTGCAGCCAGTTGAGCTTGGGCCGAAGTGACGCCTTGACCGTCAGTCGCGCCAGAGGGCTCAGACAGCGGCGAACCATCCGACGGGGCCTGGCCGGCTCCCCGCTGGTGTCGAGAATCGCGGATTCACGGTGCGGAATGGTTAGCGCCATAGGACCTGAAGAGGAATTTGAGGAGCGAATTGGACGGGAGCCTGGGGCCACTGCAGCACAATCCAGGAATCTCGCGCGCGCGGGACGAAACCGGTGGACAGCAAAGGACGTGCCGGCACATCCCCGCTGTTGAGCTTCAGCGCCAGAATCGCCCCCGCCTCCGTCGCTGCCCGGAGGGCGGTCGCCAGCAGTCGCTGCTGCTCCGTGCGCGGCAGTTGACGCAGGCAGATCAAATCGAACACGGCCACCGGGGCTTCGGTCCGGCTCACGAACACCAGCGTATGAAAGTTGACCAGCCCTCGCACCAGATCGCCGTCCTTCGCAACCCATGTTTGCGAGGTGGGTCCAGAGCAATGTTGCGCCAATGACTGGGCCGACCAATGCAGTGACAGCGGGAGATCCGCAAACTCTTGCGACAACAGGGCAGCCCCCTGCGGGGCATCTTCCGGGCTCCATTTGCTGATGGTCATCGCTCCCGATTTGACTTGGGGCAGTCCCATCAGCGGAGCCCCCAGGCCGACCAGCAATGCTTCGGCCCGTTGCAGACTCCATCGGGAGAGTGCACGGGGTTGCAGGACACGGGCCCAGAAGCCCAGCTTTCGCAAAAACACTTTCTCTACCCGTTGCTGCTGCCGCAGGGCCGGGCGTTCTGCGCGCGAATAGCGTGAGCCCACAAACCGAAAGCCCGCGATCAAGTGCCCCCCACGTGCGCGTTCGTGGGCCAGCCGTGCTGCCGCCATTCGGGGCGCGATGCCGTGCCCCTGATAGGCAGCATCAATCGACAGCCAGCTCCCCTGCAGACCCGTTTCCACGCGGCCGTCCACGCGAAACTCCGTCCGCACTCCCAACAGCGTGCCCACCAGGCGAGTTCCGTCGTAGGCAGCCAACTGACAGTCGCGATTGGCTCCGTCAGCGAGGCGCAATTGCCATTGCAGGTACTCTTGAGTCCACAGCGGAAACGGCATTTTGCCCGCATACGCGGACCGCCACACCGATTGCAGAAACGAGGCCAGCTCGTCGGTCGTGCCTTCCCACTGGCGCACTTCGATCATGAAACCTTCCCCTGCCGCAGAAGAACGCCTGAAGTTGCAACCCGTGCCGGCCAGCAGATCAATCCGGGGGGCGCGTTGACAATCTGAGACCGCCTGAGACCATCTGTCGGCTGTTGTTGAACCACCGTGGCTGAGCCGTGGTGAGGTCGGGTCACAATGGCGCAATCACTGTGACCTGACGACGTTGGCGGGGCAACCGTGGTGAGTTGCTTCTGATCAGAAACGTTCCGGAGAAGCGCTGAGATGAACACGTGGCAGCAGATCCTGACTGCGCTGGTGGACACGCTCCAGGATCATGGGGTGAAGATCCTCACCGGGCTGATCATCGCCGCCGGTGCCTGGCTGCTCGGCGGTTGGCAGGCCCGGCGGGCGTGGCAACGACGTGAATTCCTGGACCGGATCAATGTCTCGTTGAATCGCATCGACGACGGGACGCTCAAGATTCGGACCCTCGCCGAGCATCCTCTGCTGGACGTTTTGTTGAATCGCCACGCCGTTCGCGAATTGCAGCAGGCAGCCCGGCGCTCCACTGCCCGCGACCCGTTGATTCGTCTGCCCGGCGAACGACGAGGCCTGTTTCTCACGGCTGTGCTCAATGCCGTGGCCGAGCAGTTTGCCGATGGTCAACTGCGGCGCGATCTGGGTGTCACCGGAGTCGCGGGCACCTACGTGCTGGCCTTGACGTTCGAGCAGGACGGCCCCGTCTTCACTCGCAAGATTCGCGTGATGGTGATTCGACAGACTCTGCTCTTGAGTCTGCCGAAAGAAGCTCCCCGACTGGAGGTCCCCCACCATTCGACGCGCTGGCAAACCCTGCAATCACTGGCGGCCAGCTATCAAGCCGATGCCACACATTTTCAGACGATCGAGCTGATTCTTTGACCGTTTGAAAACGTCAGCCGGCGGAGGCGGTTCTACTTTGCGGCGACCATGGTTTTGGCGGCATCCCACTTGCGCTCGCCCGCCGCGATTTCCTGCGCAATGGCCCAAAATGCCTTGCGGCGGGCCGGGGCTTGCGCGGGATTGCCAAACACGCTCGCCAGTACCGTGGCCCCAGAAATTGCCCGGCCGGCCAGTGGATCGCCAGCGGGTACGGCAGGCTGACCGGCGGGAGACATGCTGCCACACGACCAGAACGCTGCGACTCCGGTCCAACTGGCCGCCGTCTGCAGATCAAGTTTTTGAGCGGCATCCATCGCTGCCCGACGGAGTTCGTCCGTCGGATTTTTCACCCACGCCAGGGCGGCTGCCAGCACCTGTTCGTCACCCGGATCGCGAAGGGCGGGCACCGACTGCACGCACTCGATCGCCCAGAACACACCACAGCGCTTGGGCAGGGCACCGGCAATAAAATCGAGAAGCTGGTTCTCTTTCGTCTCGTCGAGCAACCGGTTGCCGAAGGCAATGATGTCATCATCGGCGGCCGGAGCGATACCCACCTGGGGGGCCAATTCAAACCGCGTCAGCACCTCGGCAGCCTTGAGCGGCAAGAATCCACTGGAGAGGAGAATCTCAGGCGGCAAAGCCGCCGCGGCAGCCGAGTCGGTGCCTGCTACCCCCTTTTTCCCCTTCCCCTGCACGGTATCGCTGACCTTCGGCCCCTTCGCCGGGGGCCGCACCAGCAGGCGCGGCTGATTGGATTCGTCGAGCACAAATTCCATCGTTCCGCAGCGAATCACGTCGCCCAACTGCACCACGGCCACTTCGATCGGGGCCTCGTTCACAAACGTGCCATTCGTGCTCTGCAGATCACGAATCTCGTATTCCCCCTTCACCACGCTGATTTGAGCGTGGCGGCTGGACATCTGGCTGTCGGTGGGAAAAGAGCAGTCAGCGGCCGACGAACGTCCGATGACCAGTGACTGGCTCGGATCGATGATCGCCACGTCCCGGAACTGCCCGTCAGCAATCATCCGCAGAAAAACTGGCACTGTCGCGACCCCTAACAAGTCTCAAACGGTCTGGCCCGCCGTCAATTGATCATGACGACGCCGCCCTTGACGGTCGTCATTCCGGAACCGCTCACCTCGACCATCGGTCCTTTGACCGTCGTCATGATCGATCCCTCGACCGTGACCTTACCCCCTTTAATCGTGATACCGGACGCATCGATCTTGATCGAACTGGGGCCAACCTTCAACTCTATCGACTGCATGGCTTCGAAAGTCATGGCTCCCATGTCAGCCTTCGTCGTGACGTTGCCCATCTTCAAGGTCACGGTCTGGTTGCCCATGTCGAGCGTCTTTTCCTCGTTCCCCTTCTTGATTTGCAGCGTGCGGTTGCCACCTCCCAAGCTGATGTCCTGATTGCCGGCGGTGATCTCCAGCTTGTCATTCCCGGTCTTGATGGTGACGGTCCGGTCTTTCTCGATTTCGACCGTCTGCGAACCTAGGCCCGATCCAGCTCCCACCTTCAGGGATTGATCATTGTAGATTTCAACGGACTGGTCTCCCTTCTCCTTCTTGTCGAACCCGACTTTGCGCGTCTCGTTGTTCTCGATGACGCAGTTCAAATCACGCTCGGCGTGGATGTAGATCTCTTCCTTGTCCTTCTTGTCCTCAAACCGCAGTTCGTTGAAGTTTTCGGTCGTTCCCGTCTTGGAACTGCGTGTCTTGATCCCGGACTGCGTCTGGTTGGCGGGCAGTGTGTAGGGGGGCATGTTGTTAGCGTTGAACATCATGCCAGTGATCACCGGCCGGTCGGGGTCCCCTTCAATGAAGCTGACCACCACTTCCTGGCCGATGCGTGGAATCTGGATCATCCCCCATTGGTTGCCGGCCCACGGCGTCATAGCGCGAACCCAGATGCTGCTGGTTTCGTTGTTTTCGCCGTTCCGATCCCACGGGAACTGAATCCGCACGCGGCCATACTTGTCGGTCCAGATCTCTTCACCACTCTTGCCGACGACCTTCGCCGCGTGAACACCATAGATGCGGGGCTTCTGCCGCAGCACTTGGGGCCGGAAAGGCCGGTCAAAGGGGATGGCTGTAAATTCGTTTTGGTAGAGATCGTTCTGCGCTCCGGCGCCGGTGACATAGCTGCCGCCCAGATTGGCTGTATGCCGCACCCAGGTGACCATGTATTCCTTGCCTTCCTCCGGTTTTACGTGATGCTTGTCGACTTTGAAGCGGGCACCGGGAGAAAACGTGCGGCAGACGGAAGATCCCTGTACCAGATCATGTCGAGCCTCTTCGGCCTGCATCTGCAGTTTGGTCAGCGCATCGCCGTCACCCTTGACGTCGTATTTGCCGGGGTAGTCATAAAACTCCCAACCAGAGTTTCCGATCAACGAGGTCACCGTGGAGGTGGAGGCGAGCAGGTTGGCGTCCGGCTGTTCAAAATTGTAATCGCGCGACGCGAACTTGCCCGAAGTGAACTCGTGCTGATGATTCCACGACAACAGGTCATCAAACAGTTCATTTTCGGACATGTTCGCCAGCAGGCTGACTTTGGCATCGCCCGCGGTATAGCCGGCTGCATTGTTGTCAGCAAAGACGACGGTCGATTTGTTCTCTTCATGCTGGATGTAATAGAAGATGCCGTCTTCTTCCAGCAGCCGCGACATGAAGTCCAGGTGCGTCTCGCGATATTGAATGCAATAGTCTCGCTTCTGTGGCGGCGTGTTGACCGCAAATCGAAAACTGGTAAGTGCTTGCGATTTTAGCAGATTCGAGATCACATCCGTCGAGGAGGTCGGCTGTTCGCGGACATGGACCCGGCAATCGGAGCCGCGCGACAGCAGCCACAGCCACGGGACAACATGCGCGCGATACATGTGCGCGCGGTCGTTGGCACCTGCATAGACGAACGAAGCCACGTGGCCGTGAAACCACCGCTTGGTCCCGTCCTGACGCACCACCCAAAAGCTGACCGCTTGCCCCAGCAAGTTTTTGGCGACGATGCC
>JBGSIP010000586.1:0-3929 GCA_041742495.1 Planctomycetaceae bacterium | reverse complement strand
TCCTGCTCCCGCCCCACTTCGGACCAGCCGCGAGCTGACGTTTCGTCTTAGGGCCGCTGTGCGCTGACGGGCGTCGCGGCCTGCGGTCCCCCGCGCGAGGTGGCTGGCCGACGACTGGGGAGGTCGCTCTTCGTTCGCTGCGACCGGCCAGCAGTCCACCTCCCCAGCCGATTCGACGGTGAGGGCACCTGGTTTCGGCTTGGTGAGGGAACCCGCAAAACACGTGCACAACCACGTGTCCGCGTGGCGGCTATGGGGTTTTTCTTGAGTTTGGCGCAGCAGTTGCATTTTTGTTGGCCAACTTGCCTGCGGCAGCGGGGTTTAAGGCTAGGTCCCGCAAACTGGCGAGGAGTTTTGTCGAAATGTCGGAATCGTTTGTGAACTTTTTTTCAACCGACGCGTCTCAATGCACGTAGAGCATCGTGAGGCCATCAGCACCCCGAGTGATGGTCCCACCTGAGTCGCAGTGGCTGCTGATTTCTGGCGATCCGGCTGGTTGGTTTGACCGGTTGAATTCGCAAAGTCACAGCCCACGAGAGGCAGGATGTTCCCGGTGAGGCCTGACGTCAGGTGCGCCGGGTGTTTTTGTCGGTCCACATGACGTGGGTCGCTTTGAAAACCGCTGCAGGATGTCGCGAGCCCCCTTTTGACACTGTGCCTTTCAGCCCCGTCCCGGTCTGAAAGACTTCCACATCGAATGGAGGATGCACCATGGGTCGCTCGTCACGTTACAAACACCCCGCGTTGCGCGAACTTTCTGAACAGCAGTTGCGTTTCAGCTCGAAAGAGATCCGTCTGGAGCAGACGGAGCGGGCCGAAGGTCTGATTCACCAGATCAGTCCGACAGAGCCATGTTCCTACGCCGACGTTTGCGAGCGGGTCACCGGCTATCGCCCCACGCGGTATCCCAACCTGACCATCCCCGGCGAAGACGTCCGGCATGACCTGCGGTGTTTCATCGAGGATGTCACCGACAGTATCGATTTGCCCTCCGACGCCGTGGATGAAGAAGTCCTCACGGTGGAGGATGTCAGCCGTCGCTTTCACGTGTCGACGAAAACCGTCGATCGCTGGCGTGAGCGGGGTCTGGTCAGTCGGCGGTTTGTGTTCGGCAAGCGGAAGCGGATTGGCTTCTTGCAGTCTTCTGTCGATCGATTTGTGAATGACAATGCCGCCGATGTGGCGCGTGGTTCTCGGTTCCAGCATCTGCAGGATGACGAACGGCTGGAGATTCTCCGCCGTGCCCGTCAGTTGGCCCGCAGTGGGGCTTCGGTGATGGAATCCAGCCGTCGCATTGCGCGACATCTGAATCGTTCGCCCGAAGCAATTCGCTACACCATTCGCACTTACGACGCACAGTTTCCGGAGAATGCGATCTTCCCAGAGGATACAGGAGTTTTGTCGGACGAAACGCGGCAGGAGATCTTCCGCCGTCATCGTCGCGGTGTGCCTGTGGAGCGCCTGGCTGAAGACTACAGCCGGACGAAGGCGAGCATTCATCGCGTGCTGGGCGAAGTGCGGGCTGAACGGATTGCTGCGGCGGATCTGGCTTATATCGACAATGAAGTGTTTCACACGGCCGATGCGGACGACACCATTTTTGCCGCCGCGCCCGTTGCCAAGAAGGGGACCACGTCACGGCCGCCTCCAGGGCTGCCCGCGTATCTCGCCAGTCTGTATACGGTGCCGTTGCTGACGCGTGAGCAGGAGCAGTATTGGTTCCGACGGATGAACTTCCTGAAGTGTCGCGCGAGCGAACTGCGGGACGCCCTGCCGCGGTTCCAGCCTTCCACGCGGCACCTGAACCAGATTGAGAAGCTGCTGCAGGAAAGTGTCGAGATCAAGAACTTCCTGATCCGCAGCAATTTGAGACTGGTGGTATCGATTGCCAAGAAGCACATGCGGCCCGGAATGAACTTCTTCGAGATGGTCAGCGACGGCAACATGTCGCTGATCAGGGCGATTGAGAAGTTTGACTTTGCGAAGGGGAACAAGTTCTCCACGTATGCCACTTGGGCCATCATGAAGAACTACGCCCGTTCGCTGCCCACCGAGCAGAAACGTCGAGACCGGTTCCGCACCGGTTTTGACGAAGCATTTGCCGGAGAATCGGACGCGAACGACAACCCGTTTGAACGGCAGGCCGTGCACCAGCAGCAGAAGGATGCGATTCTGGAGATTCTGTCCCAGTTGGACGACCGCGAACGCGACATCATCGTGCAGCGGTTCGGGCTGGGGCAGGGCGAAGAACCCTCCACGCTGGAACAGGTTGGTTCGCGGCTGGGAGTCACGAAAGAGAGAATCCGGCAGATCGAATCGCGAGCCCTGAAGAAGCTGCGTCGATTTGCCGTGGATGAGCGGCTGGATATTCCGGAAATGCAGTGACGTAGGACGGCGGCGACCGGGTAAACCCGGATCGTGTTGACCTGCAATGCGCAGTCAATAGGTGGTTGCCGTGACAGCGATCTGCCGCGAGAATCGCGAGCGGGTTGCCGTTTCGGCCCCACCGAGTTCACGACCACGGCTAAGTTGCCTGCGGGTGACTTGGCCGTGGTCTTTTTTTGTGGACCGACTTCCGCTGCTGTTTGGCACTTGGACCACGCGCGGGTCCGCGTCCGCCCCCAAACGCACACAGCCATGACCCGAGAGAGTCATGGCTGTTGATGCGGAGCTGATTGGCGAATGCTCGCCGTGCCCCTCCACGCAGCAGGCGTACTGCGGCGGGAGCAGTTCTGCCAGCGGTCAGAACATCAGGCTTGCAGCAGACCCTTGGCTTCGAGGTAGGCCACGACTTCCTGGGCCAGCTCGGTGATGCCCTTTTTGTCGGCGTCGAGGATCAGTTCGGCTTTCAGAGGCTCTTCGTACGGATCGTCGATGCCGGTGAAGCCCTTGATTTCGCCAGCGCGGGCTTTCTTGTAGAGCCCCTTGGGATCGCGGGCTTCGCAAGTGGCGAGCGACGCGTTGACGTAGACTTCGATGAACTCGCCCTCTGGCAGAATCGCTCGGGCCGCGTCACGGTCGGCTCGGTAGGGGGAGATGAAGGCGGTCAGGACGAACACGCCGGCGCTGGAGAACAGCTTGGCGACTTCGCCAATCCGGCGGATGTTTTCAGCGCGGTCTTCGGCCGAGAACTTCAGGTTCTTGTTCAGCCCCATGCGAATGTTGTCGCCGTCGAGGACAAACGTGTGGATGCCCCGCTGGTGCAACAGATGATCGACGGTGTTTGCGACGGTGCTCTTGCCGGCACCGCTCAGGCCCGTAAACCACAGCACCGCACTCTTGTGGCCCATCAGTTTACGGCGGTCTGCCGTCGAAACGGTATGTTCGTGCCACGTGACGTTGGTTGCCAACTGCTCTGCCATTGCCATCTTTCTACCGAAGCCGACACTCATGTCCCTGAACTGCTCTGGCAAGCCTGGAACGATACAAGTTCCCGCTGCCGACGAGCATCGCTTCTAGGGGAGAAACAGAGACCTTGCAAGGGGCGTCTGCACGGGCGAAGAAATTTCCACACCGGGCAGCAGGGTGGGAAGCCGGCCGCGCCAGGCGTGGCCAAGCCGAGTTGGCTGGCGATAAGTCCCATTGTGAGCGCGACTTATCGCACACGCACTGTTACTGGACTGCCGTCCGAAAAACGGCGAAAACGGTCACGTGGCGGCGGCAGCAGCGGCGGCGTGAGCGGCGAGATCGGCCTGCCCCTTGCGGTGGCAGAAATCGCCAAACGATTCGCCGGGAGATCGCTCCCCCTTGTAGTAGCCCAGCAGCGGATCGAGCGTGGCCCCGATGTCTTCCAGCTTGACCATGTCCTGGTATTCAAAGGCCAGCCGGGTTCCCTGCGTGTTCCCGCCCAGGAAGAGCGTGTACTTGCCGACGGCCCGACCGACGAGGCCGACGTCTGGCGTGTACGGCCGCGCGCAACCGTTGGGGCA
>JBGSIP010000585.1:0-2231 GCA_041742495.1 Planctomycetaceae bacterium | reverse complement strand
TCGGATTACGCCGATCCGCGTAGTGGATCAGAATGGAGAAATGC
Source organism: Planctomycetaceae bacterium (assembly GCA_041742495.1). Classification (GTDB taxonomy): domain Bacteria; phylum Planctomycetota; class Planctomycetia; order Planctomycetales; family Planctomycetaceae; genus JBGSIP01. The sequence goes on along the minus strand of JBGSIP010000585.1, from coordinate 2,187 downwards.
TGGGCATCCTGCCCACATCCGAGGCTCTTCAGAAGGCCATTGATGCTGGCATGGATCTGGTGGAAGTCGCGCCTGCGTCGCGCCCGCCGGTCTGCCGAATCATGGACTACGGCAAGTTCAAGTACGAACAGAAGAAAAAGCAGGCCAAGAACACCAAGACCCACCAGACGCAGCTCAAGGAAATCCGCCTGCGGCCCAAAATCGGCGATCACGACGTCGAATTCAAAACCAAGCAGGCGCGGAGTTTTCTGGCCGACCGGGACAAGGTCAAGCTGACGGTGATGTTCCGCGGCCGGGAAAATGCTCACCACGAAGTCGGCCGGGAACTGCTGGCGTCAATCATCAAGACGCTCGAAGACGTTGCCAAAGTCGAGAAAACACCCGGCATGGAAGGTGGACGCAGCATGACCGCCGTGCTCACTCCCAAATAATGCCTTGCCTGCTCAGAGCCGCCAGTGGGGCCTGCAGGCGGTGCTGGCGAAATGATCGTGACGGGCCGACGATCGTCACGATCTGAGCGGAATTCCCCGGCCAGGGCGCTGCCCTTTTGTCCCGAGCCTGCCGAAAATTGTGTCCGGAGTTCGCCGCGTGGCAGATTTCGGATGATGTCGCTGGAAAGCCGGGGCCGAACGTTGCTATAGTCCGCGACTTGCTGTTCGCCGGAGCGTCGTTTTCGTTTCGCGCGGCTCTTGATGAGACGCCCTGTTGGCTGAATAACTGATTGCCAGTTAAAAGTCTGACGGGCGGAGAACTGACAGGCAGAAAACACTGCCGGGGACGGCGTCGATGGGCGATGGGATTCGCCCCGCCGGCCGAACCCTCCATTGCTCGAAAAGTTGATCCGATGCCCAAGCAAAAGACCCACAAAGCGATGAAGAAGCGGTTCAGCGTGACCGCGTCTGGCAAAGTGAAGCATCGTAAAGCCAATCGCGGCCACAAGTTGCAGGGCAAGGCTTCCGACCGGAAGCGCAACCTGCGCAGTGCCGGCGTGCTGACCGGTGCCAACGCAACCCGCATCATCGACGCTCTGCGTCCTTCGCTGTAGCGGTGTGGCCAGCCGCAAGCTGGCAGGTCCGCATGGCAATCTCCGAAGGTCGTGGCCGGGAGTCTGGTCGCCTGAGTGGCGTTGCTTGGTCGTGGGGTTTTTGCAGCGTGTGAGTGAGTTGTCCGAGTGGGGCCAGTTCCTTGGACTTGGACGTTGTCGTCAGGTCGCTTCGGCGACTGGCGGGGATTCGTGGCGAGCGTGGCAGGGTTGCTGTGCAGCAGGCAGGTTCAAAAGACTGGGGCGGTTGGCCTCGTAAAGGTTTGAGACGATGAGAGTTAAGACAAGCGTCGCCCGTCGCCGTTCCAACAAGCGGCTGTTTCGCGAAGCCAAGGGCGCTTACGGCGGTCGGCGCAAGCTGATCCGCGTGATGCAGGAAACCCTGATTCGCGCCCGGGCGTTTGCCTATCGCGATCGCCGCGTCCGCAAGCGTGAGTTTCGCCGGCTGTGGATTTCCCGCCTGAGCGCCGCCTGCCACCTCCGCGACATCACCTACAGCCAGTTCATTTATGGTCTGTCGAAGGCCAACGTGGAACTGGATCGCAAGTCGCTGAGCGAGCTCGCGATTCACAATCCGCCCGTCTTCGACGAGCTGGTTGCGTCCGCGAAAGCCGCCTTGGCTGGCTGATTTGCGGCCTGGGGAGTCGGCGAGGCAAATGCCCCGCCAGCCGTTCCCGCTTCGTCGCCCCTCGCCAGCAGTCTGTCGACAGATTCGGCCGCTCTTTTCGGCCGCTCTTCTCGGGCGCGATCGCATCCTGGTTCCGAACACCGCCGCCAAGCCTCTTCACGTGAGCCTTGGCGGCGTTTCCGTTTGTCCATGCACGTGGGTGCTGGACCCGGTTTGTTGTGTCGATCCGGAGTCTGCGATACCGTTCGCCGGTCTACCGCCTCACGCTTTCGGGAACCGCGTATGTCTGCCGCTGTCGCCGCGCTTCAGCAATATCAACAGGATGCGCTGGCGGCCATTGCCGCGGCTGCGACGGCGGAGGCGCTGGAGGCCGTCCGGGTCGATTTCCTGGGCAAGAAGAAGGGGCGACTCAAGGATCTGCAGGCGCTGCTGGGGCAGGTCTCGCCCGAAGAGCGGCCAGTGGTCGGCAAGCAGTTCAACGACGTGAAGACAGCGGTGGAAGAGGCCCTCAAGGCGC
>JBGSIP010000584.1:0-2523 GCA_041742495.1 Planctomycetaceae bacterium | reverse complement strand
GCAGCCCCCGCCGCAGCGGTTCCTGTGACCGATGGCGCATCAGCGTCCCCGCAGCGCCGCGCCGCCTGACCCCTGGTGGTCCGTCTATCTCCAAATGTCATGCTGGGGATCGTCTGCAGGTCAGGCTGTGCCTGACGCCAGCGCGGCATTGGGTCGCTGAGCGAGTCAGCCTTCCAGCGCCGGGTGAGCGAGGCCTTTTCATGACTCTCCCGTCAGGCACAGCCCGACGTACAAATCCCCTCACGGCTGGACGAGCCAGCCGTGGTACCCGGCAATGCTCTGCTCGAAACGCAAAACCGCGGTGGTCGGGCGTTCACGGTAAAACTTTCAAAACCCGCCTTTTCTCAAAATCGGGTGAGCGATAGACTCCGCGGCGACGTGGGAAACTGCGCCGTGGGGGTGGCTGCTGGGATGCGGCCGGTCGGAGCTTGCTCTGGACTCACGGCGACAGTGATGACAGGGCCCTGCGGGGGGTGTTGCTGATCGCGTGCTTGGCGATCGGAGAACACTCTGTGGGCAACCGGAACGGGTTGCCGCCGCATCAGGCGCTTGGGCATCGGGGAAGGGAATCCTGAATGCGCTTCGACACACTGCGATTCATTCACGCCGCTCATTTGCGTCTGGACGCTCAGCTGCCAGACATTCGCTGGCTGGGCAAGCCCCATCGCGCCACCGTGCAGGACGCCACTCTCAAGGCCTTTGACCGGGTCATTGAAGCGGCAATCGACCACGATGCCGCCTTCTTGTTGCTCACTGGCCAGTTGTTTTCCGACGACGGTCCGACGTTGCGATCGCTACTGCGGCTGAAAGACGGCCTCGATGTGCTCGACGATGCCAACATCGTACCTGTGCTGGCCATTGACGATCGCCAGCGGCTCGCCGCATCACCGTTAGCGGACCTCGCCGAGGGCGTGCTGACCATTCCCGTGGGACCGACCCACAACAGCCAGCAGACCATTTCCGCACATGGCCGCGTGGTTGCCCACCTGGAGTCATTCGCCCGCCCGAACGGCGCGGATGGCTGGCTGGATGGCGGACGCGGCCAGGCGTTTGCCGTCAGCGACAGTCAAGTCGATTTGGCACTTGCCATTCTGCCCGAAGGCTTCGACCCCCGGTCCTGGAGCCAGCGCGACGACGCGGCCCATGCCGCCACCGCGCGTTCCGGACGGCTCAACTACGTCACCAGTTCTACCGGTCGCCGCCGACAGACCATCGTGCAGGGCGAAACCATGTTTCATCAACCCGGCGTCGCGCAGGCCCTCTGGCCCGCGACGACTGGTACCCAGGGCTGTTCGCTGCTCACGGTGAATCACGAAGGGACGCTGCACCCGACGTTTGTTCCCACCTCGTCGGTCCGTCGGGAGACCATTCCGCTGGCCATCTCGGGGGACGAAGACTGGGACGCCGTGGTCCGGGCGATGCGCCGCCAGTTGGACGTCGAACGCCGTGACGAGCGCGAGGACCTGGTGATCTATCGCTGGGAATTCAAAGGCTCGTCTCGCGGTCTGCTGGCTTTGGAATCACCTGAACTGCAGCAGCGGCTGATTGAACGGCTGATGGCCGAAGCAGATCTCCCCCCCTGCGGGCATTCGTTCGCTCTGGGGGACTGCGAGGCGGTGGGTCAGGACGATCGCGCGCTCACGCAGGTGCACACCGCGATTGAAGGCTGGGACGAGCGAGAGCTGTCGCAGCGGCTCAGTTTGGCCGCGCTGCCGGCTCCGTTGCGGTCATTGAATGGCTCGTTCCGCTGGGATCAAACTCACACCACGCCCGCCACCGTTCGCCAAGCGGCGCGGCGGCTCGTGGATCGGTGGATGGCTGGGGTCACGGACGCGACCCCCGAGGGGGACTACGCATGAAGCTGACGCAACTTCAGATCCAGCAGTTCGACGCCTGGAAAGACCTCAACGTCGAACTGAATCCGCGTGGCACCACAGTTGTTCTGGGCCCCAACGAAGCCGGCAAAACCACCCTGCGCCGGTTCATCCGCTGGGTGATGTTCGGCAGTCCCAATCGCTGGCAGCAGCATGGCGGCCGGGCCGGCACGTTGCACTTTTCCCATCAGGGCCAACCCTATCGCCTGTCGCGTGAAGAGCGCGATGGCACCCACGAAGACCTGCGCCTCGACGGGGACGTCGTGGACAATCACACGGTGCGCGAACTGCTCTATGGCGGGATCGACGAGCAGACATTTGACCGCGTGTTTGGCATTGGTCTGAAGGAACTGCAGGAACTCGGCACGCTCAACACGGGCGATGTGACCGAGAGATTGTATGGCCGCTCGCTGGGGCCCTCGGGCGAACACCTCGTGAGTGCCCGCCGTCATGCCGATCGCATGCACGCCCACTGGGTTGGCACGGATGGACAATCGGGACGCCTGGGTGAACTCTCGCGGCGGCGACGTGAACTGGATGTGCAGTTGTCCCAGGTGCCCGGAGCCGATCGCTACGCCGCCGCACTCAGCCGCATCCATCAGCACGAACAGCGCATTGGCGACATCAACCGGCGGCAGCAGGGGCTCGA
>JBGSIP010000583.1:0-5216 GCA_041742495.1 Planctomycetaceae bacterium | reverse complement strand
CAGCCTGCCCCCGATCTATTCGGCCCTCGTCGTGGATGAACAGGTCAAGGGGACTCACATCAAGGTCACTGGCGAAGTCCAGCAGCACCTGGGTGGCAGCCGTGTCCGCTGCGTGGCCCTCGGTTCCACCGAAGGCATGGTCCGCGGGATGAAGGCCGCCAACACGGGCGGTCCCGTTTCCGTGCCGGTCGGCAAGGAAGCGCTGGGTCGAGTGTTCAACGTGCTCGGTGAACCCATCGATGGACGCGGCCCGGTCAACACGGCGGAACGCTGGCCCATTCACCGCCATCCCCCCAAGCTCGATGATTTGAGCTCCAAGACCGAGTTGTTTGAAACCGGCATCAAGGTCATCGATTTGCTGACCCCCTTCGTCCGCGGCGGCAAGGCTGGTCTGTTCGGTGGAGCCGGTCTGGGCAAAACCGTCATTCTGCAGGAACTGATTGCCCGCATCGCGTCCGCCCACGGGGGCTACTCCGTGTTCGCCGGCGTCGGTGAGCGGACCCGCGAAGGGAACGACTTGTGGCTCGAAATGCAGCACACGAAGATCGGCAACACCGGCCGTGCCGTGCTCGAACAGACCTGCATGGTGTTCGGACAGATGAACGAGCCGCCGGGTGCCCGTCTGCGAGTTGCTCTCTCGGCCCTGACAATGGCCGAGTGGTTCCGTGACACGACCGGTTCCGACACGCTGCTGTTCGTCGACAACATTTTCCGATTCTCCCAAGCCGGTAGCGAGGTCTCCGCACTGCTGGGACGGATGCCCTCCGCCGTGGGTTACCAGCCCACGCTGGCGACCGAACTGGGCGAACTGCAGGAGCGGATCACGTCGACCAAGCGCGGGGCCATCACCTCCGTGCAGGCCGTCTACGTCCCCGCCGACGATCCCACGGACCCTGCTCCGGCCACCGCGTTTTCCCACCTGGACGCGTTCATCTATCTGGAACGCCGCATCTCGGAAAAGGGGATCTACCCGGCCATCGATCCGCTCAACTCGTCGAGCCGAATTCTCGACCCGCAGATCGTGGGGGCCCGCCACTACGCAGCCGCCCGGCAGGTGCAGCAGATTCTGCAGCGGTACCGCGAACTGCAGGACATCATCGCGATTCTGGGGGTGGAAGAACTGAGCGAAGAAGACAAACTGGTTGTGCATCGTGCCCGCCGGCTGGAACGCTTCCTCTCGCAACCGTTCCTGGTGGCCGAAGCCTTCACCGGCAAGGCAGGGAACATCACTCCGCTGAGCGAAACGATTGAAAGCTTTGAAGAGATCTGTGCCGGCAAGTGGGATCACCTGCCTGAAGGGGCTTTCATGTACGTCGGTGGTGTGCAGGGTGCCGCCGAACAAGCCAAGCGGATGGCGGAAAAGGGCTAGTTGCGATCCCGGTCGCGTCCTTGTGCGGCGGGGCAAAGGTGAGATTTGGTCCGCCGCTCGTCACGTCACGTCAAGCGCGGGCGGGCGGCACCCACCCATCGGTGGGTGTATCCCAGAATGTGTGACCAACTCCGTTTCGAATCGCGCTTGTTGAACCGACCAGTGAAGGCGCTGTGATGATTGCCGCAAATGAATTTGCTCTTGTGATCGTGACTCCCGAACGGACCGTGCTGGACGTTGCAGCCCGGGCGGTGCGGTTCCCGCTCGACGACGGGCAGATCGGGATTCTGCCCGGACGCGCCCCGATGGTTGGTCGCGTGGGCTGCGGTGAACTGGTGGCCGATGTCGCCGGATCGCAGGTGCGCTACTACGTCGACGGCGGATTTTGCCAGGTCAAGGGGGGCGTGGTTTCGATCCTGACGGAACGCGCCATGTTGCCCGAACAGCTCACACTCGATTTTGCCAAGGCTCAACTGACGACGGCCGAGGCACTCCCCTCTGGCAATGGAGAAGAGGCTGATCGCCGCAATCTGGCCATGGACCGGGCCCGCAAGCTCATCGCTTTGAAGTCCGACCGCCGGTGACCACGGCAAGGCTGCTTTGACGCCGCACACGGACTCCCTCTGTGCCGCCTCGTGCGGTGCTCCCGGAAAGACATTCGTGAGTGTCCCCTTTCAGCCGCCCGGTGCCAGTACGGTTTCGCCCTATCTGATCGTGTCAGGCGCTGTGGGCACCATTGAGTTTCTCACGCGCGTGTTCTCCGCCGTGGAACTCCGCCGGTTTACGGATGCGGAGGGGCTGATCCGACACGCAGAGGTTCGCATTGGCGACACGGTCGTGATGCTCGCCGAACAGGCCCCGCAGTGGCCGGCCATTCCAGCGCACGTGCATGTCTATGTGGCTGACGTGGACGCCACCTATCAGCAGGCTCTTGCCGCCGGTGCCGTCTCGGTGCAGGCGCCGGTCCGCAAAGACGACGAAGACAAACGGGGCGGAGTGCAAGACGCCGGCGGAACCACCTGGTGGATTGCCACCCGAGTCGAGTGACTGGGGCTGCTGGCTGCAGCAATCGCGCCCCTTTCGCCCTCCGCAGCGTTGTATCGGCCTGTTGATTCCTTCTGCCTGTAGGAAGATTTGTCATGTCGCATCCCTGGGTTGCCGATCGCATGTCGCTGATTGATGCTTCGGGGATCCGCAAGGTCTTCGATCTCGCGGCGAAGATGAAAGATCCCATCAACCTAAGCATTGGTCAGCCGCATTTCGACACGCCCGATGTCGTCAAGCAGGCGTTCAAGCAGGCGATTGATGACGGCAAAAATGCCTATAGCCAGACGCAGGGAATCCGCCCGCTGATCGACCGCATTCAGGCCGATGTCGACCAGAAATATCACCACCCGGACCGCCGGACGTTCATCACCAGTGGAACCAGCGGTGGATTGATGCTGGTGCTGCAGACACTGGTCAATCCTGGCGACGAAGTGCTCATCTTCGATCCGTGGTTTGTCATGTACAAGCACCTGGTCACACTCGCTGGCGGCAAGCCGGTATACATCGAGACCTACCCCGACTTTGAAATCGATCTGGATCGCGTCCGGGCCGCCCTCACGCCGCGCACCAAACTGGTGCTGTTCAACAGCCCCTCCAACCCCACGGGAACCGTCACAAGCGCCGCGGGAGTCAGGGCGCTTGCCGAACTGTGCCGCGAACGCAACATCGCCCTGGTCAGCGACGAAATCTATCGCGCCTTCTGCTACGACGAGCCATTTGTCAGCCCAGCCGACTTCAATGACCAGACCATCGTCATTGACGGCTTCAGCAAGAGCCACTCGATGACCGGCCACCGCGTGGGCTGGTGCCACGGTCCTGAACCGATCATTCAACAGATGGCCAAGCTGCAGCAGTTCACCTTTGTCTGTGCGCCGCAACCGGCCCAATGGGCGGCGCTGGCGGCGTGGGACCTCGACCTCACCCCGTATGTCACCGAATACAGAGCCAAGCGGGATCTCATGCGCGGTCTACTTGCCAGCTTTGATATCCGCGGTGCCAACGGCGCGTTCTACCTGTTTGTGAAGTCACCGCAGGACTCGGCCACGCAGTTCGTCACTCGCGCCATCGAAAACAGCGTGCTCATCATTCCCGGCAATGTGTTCAGTGCCCGCGATTCGCACTTCCGAATTTCGTACGCCGCCCCCGACGAAACGTTGCGGCGTGGCGCCGAAGTGCTCAATCGCCTGGCGTGAGCAGGGCCGACAACGCAGCTCGCGTTTCCGCCAGTTGCCGTGGGGCCGTCACCAGCTGTGCGTCGGAAGAGACCGTCAGCTCGCGATCCAATTCGACCCACGTCTTGCAACCGGCGTAGTGGGGGCGGTCTTCGATCACGTGTGGTTGCGCCTCCACGCGGACTTCCGGCAGCAGCACATACAGCCCCGGCTGGCGATAGTCGAATCGCTTGCGTAACGTCTGGGGAGACAGGATGTGATAGGCCGACAACGATGCCAGCTTTTCGGCTTGCTCCACTCGCCACCACGCCGTCAGCGAGACATGCACCGACAAAGCCAGCCGCGGGCTGCTCCCGGGATACACCGAATCCGCCGCCAGCAATTGCGCTGCTGGCAATTGTGCCAGCGGTAACTGTGCCGCAGGTAACTGTGCCGCCGGCAGGAAAGCTTGCCCGGCGGCGGTCAATTCGTCCGGTTGCTGGTGAAAGTGGGTCGGCATCAGCCAGAATGCGGCGTGTTCGGGCTGGAACTCATCACCCGCCTCGTGAATCCCCCCTTTGCGGACGAGAATCTGCTGTGTGCCCGCCATCAGCGCTGCGCACACCGACGCCCATTCCTTGTAAGCCCAACCTGAAGACATCTCATCGGTCATGGACCTCATTCCTTCTGACGCGGCAGCCTTGTGCGAGATCCCTGGTGGCTGGACTGAGAGAGTATTCCCCTTGGGACCGCACCGGTTGCGCCTCAGTCTTCCCGCGCAACCCGACCTGTTGCTTGAAGACCCGGCCGTCGCAGAAGAACACGACCGCAACGGCTACATGCCCTACTGGGCCTACATCTGGGCCACGGCTGAATTGTCCGCTGAGTATATCCTCCAGCGCCCCGCTTGGGCTGGTGCAGCCGTCCTCGAATTGGGCTGCGGCCTGGGATTGACCGGCCTTGCCGCACTCACGCACGGAATGTCCGTCACTTTCTCAGACCAGCGACTGGAAGCCGTGCAATCTGCATTGTGGAACGCCCGGCAGAACGGCCTGAGTCGTGCCCAGGGAGCCATCGTCGACTGGTTCACGGACACCCCCCCGCAGCCCTTCGATGTGGTGCTCGGTTGCGAAGTGCTGTACGAAGCGCAACTGCACGCCCCCATGCTGGGTTTTTTGGAGCGCTCGCTGGCACTTCGTGGCGAAGCCCTGTTTTTTGATCCCGGCCGGGGCTTTCTGCTCCCCTTTGTCGAACGGGCCCGCGCTGCCGGGTTTGACGTCGATTGGACTCAACCTGCCCTGTCGCATCCCGGCGTCCATCAATTCAATGTCGTCCGGCTCACCCGGCGTTGACCGCCACACAATTTCGCCCGAGACCAAAGTGCCACGCAGGGTCAAAAAACTCGTGGTGACCTGCGCTGCGGGCATGGCCTACACTCCGCCGCTGGCCTCCGCAGTGGCACCGCGCGCCAGCTCAACCTTGTCCCGCAGCATTCCGCACGACTCGACGTGGCCCCCCCTTTTTCTGCAGGCAGGACGCCGTCCTCTCATGGCTGTGATCTCCCCGTTGACCACGCGACCAGGCCCTTCGGCGGCGGCCCCTTTGCGAGTTCGCTCCGCGAAAGCGCCGCGGCGCGCAGGCTGGGACGC
>JBGSIP010000582.1:0-12751 GCA_041742495.1 Planctomycetaceae bacterium | reverse complement strand
AATGTCCACCTCACTGATGGCCAGTCCCCGTCCTGCATACTGAGCTGGTCCGTTCTTTCGAAGCGAACCGTTATCGACATTCAGTTGCGGCAGGAACGATAGCTTTGCATTCGGCTTCAGCCACACGGAGAACTCGTGCGTTGTCTGCTGTTCACCTTGCAAGGGTTGAAAAGCCAGCGTCGCTGCTTTGGCGGTTTGGCCCCCTGGATTGAAACTGCCGTGCCAGATGGCTGCGGTCACGGGTTCATCAGACTGATATGCATATCCTCGAATGGTAACGTCATAGCGACCCTCCATCGGTGCGCGAAAACTGTCGATCTCCGGACGCGGAAAACCGCCATTGTTGAACACCACCACCGCGCGATTCTGGGTCTGATGCCAGTGTTTGCCGATGTGTCCAGCATTCTTGCCGTCTGCGAGACTATAAGTGCCCCGTCTCACGTCGGGCTTTTCCGTTCGTCTCACAGCCGCGTCGATCGCCTTGCCGGCGGCGATCATGTAGCGTTCGAGATGCACGGCCGAGAGGTCCAGAGATTCGCCCACATTGTCAAAACCGTGTGCAGTTCCGTCTTCCGGCAACAGGGTCGCCAGCGATTCGCGGACGTCCAACAGGTCGTTGAGCGTGTGTTCGTACTCCACCCGGTTTAGCCGCCGCAGGACGGCGTGCGCCTGGGCCGCCGATGCGGTCTTCAGCGATTCCCCCAGAACGCGCAGAAAGATCGCACGCTCGGCCGGCGAGGGCTGTGCGGCATCGTGAGGAGGCATTTCGTGCTGGTTCACGCGGTCAAAGGTCCGCACCCACCGCACCATGAGATCCGGCTGCCGGAGATCGTCGCCCAACCGATCCAGGTCGAATCCGTTCTCAGCCTCTGGTCCGGAGTGGCAGTCCCGGCAGTGCTGCTTCAGGAAGCCTCCCAAGGGAGCGAGGTCCGCCGCTGGCAGGGACGGAGGTGCGATGGCTAAGAGTGCGACCGTCAGCGTCAATCCCATGGTCATCGCCCGCCGCATTTTCGCATCCTTCCCAAGAGCTGCTCCGACAGGATTCATTTCATCCGCCGACACCCGGTGAGTCTGGTGGGAGTCAACTCTCAGATTGACAGATTTGCGGTATCTTCTGCAAATGTTGGGGGCGATCCCGCCCGCAGAATTCAGGTCAACGCAGTCCCCCACTGGTCGTGGTGAAATTGCCGCGATCACGGCGCACTCGTGCATGACCAGCGGCCACATCACTTTAACCTGTAACCTCTCCGAGTTGCCTCGAACAGGTGCCACGGTCCCACGTGACGCCGAACAGTGGTCGCCAGTCGCTGCCTGCTCACCCATGCCAACAGTCCTCGAACGAGTGAAAGTCCGCCGCGCCATGTACCGACATCTGCTGTGGTTGACATTGTGCCTGCTACTGGAACCATCGCCGGTTGTGGCCGCGCCGCCGAATCTGCTGGTGATCCTCACCGATGACCAGGGCTGGCCGACACTGGGATGTTATGGATCGACGCACGTCCCCACACCGCATCTCGACCGTCTGGCTGCCGAGGGCATTCGTTTCACCGCTGCCTATGTCCTGCCGCAATGCACGCCCACGCGGGCCGCGCTGCTCACCGGTCAGCACACGGCGCGGAACGGCATGTGGCATGTCATTCCCTGGTATGGTCTGCCGTGGGCGCGCATTTCGGAGCCGCCGTTTCGCGAACAGTTGCCCCGCGAATGGCCGACACTTCCCAAGTTGCTGCGCGCGGCCGGCTACCGCACCGGCATGGCGGGAAAGTGGCATCTCACCACGGGCCCGGATGGCGACTATACGCACCTGCGGGCCGGTGAGGCTTACGGATTCGATGTGGTGGCGCCCAAGGGACCCGGGTCGCAAGGGGAGGGGGATAAATGGGTCGATCATCTCACGGACCATGCGATTCAGTTCATTCGCGAAGGACAAGACCAGCCGTGGTTCTTCTACCTGGCCCATCACACTCTGCACGGACAGATTTCCGCGCCGGAACATCTCATCGCCAAGTATCGCCGACAGGGTGCGCCGGACTCTGGGCTGTTCAACGCACCGTATCTGGCCTGCATCGAACATCTGGACACCAGCCTTGGCCGTCTGTTGACAGCACTCGACGAAACCGGTCAGAGGGACAACACCCTGGTCCTCTTTCTCTCCGACAACGGCGGCGTGGACACGAACTACAACCCGGAGCCCGGCGGTCCTCAACTGACCGTCAGGAGTCAGGAATTCGACAATGCACCACTCCGGGCGGGAAAGGGGAGTCCCTACGAAGGGGGCATCCGTGTTCCATGCCTCGTCCGCTGGCCAGCACAAGTGACCAGCGGCCAGGTTTGCACCACGCCGGTCCACGTCGTCGACTGGATGCCCACGCTGCTCTCGGCGGCACAAATCGAGGCCGCGGCGGATCAGCATCTGGATGGCATCAACCTGGCCCCGCTTTGGCGCGGCCAGTCCCTGCCGGAGCGTCCGCTGTACTTTCACATGCCACTGTACGATCTTCGCTGGGCCGCCACACCCTGTGCTGTCATTCGGGAAGGGGACTGGAAACTCATTGAATACTTCGGGGATTCCTTCGATGCCCGGCTGCACTATCAGGCCGGCCCCAGACTCGAGTTGTTCAACCTGCGCGCTGACCTCGGCGAAACTCAAGATCTCGCGACGATCGAGCCGCAGCGAGCCCAGGCCATGAGCAAGAAACTCCACGACTGGCTGGCCTCGATCCCGGCCCCGCTCCCCAGTGAAAACCCTCACCACGATCCCGAACGCCAGTTTCAGGAGGCAAGGACCAAGCAGCCGTGGAATCCGTAATGGAGGCCTTCGGCGGGATCTCTTTCTTCGATCACTCTTCACGACGCGGAGTACCGACCGCGTATACTAGTGCCATCGGCCACTTCGTTCTGGCTGCCGGGAGAGGTGGGCCGCTTTCCAACCTTTGTGAGGGAGTCTGCGCATGTTGAGAGCTCTGCTGACGATTGCCGTGATCGCCGTGTGGGTGGGGTCCGTGGTGGCCGAAGATCGTCCGATTGCCGCGAGTGCCACCGAGGCTGTGCCACTGCAAGCCGGTGTGGCAGTGCCTGCTGTGACTTTGCAGGATGCCGAGGGACAGAGCGTGAAGCTCAGCGACTTCTACGCCGACGGACCACTCGTGATTGTGTTCTTTCGTGGAAGTTGGTGCCCGATTTGTACGCGACACTTTCAGGCAGTGATGAAGGCGCAGCCCGAAATCGCCAAGCTCGGAGCCAAGCTGGTGGCCATCAGTCCGGACAGTGTGGAGAACACCAAGGGGAACACCACCAAGCTCAACCCGCCGTTTCCACTGCTCTCCGATGCGGATCTCGCCGCGACGCGGGCCTTTGGCCTCGCATTTACGGTCGATGACATCACACTGGCCAAATACAAGCAGTTTGGCATCGATCTGGAAAAGGCCTCAGGACACAAGCATCATGCGCTGCCTGTGCCGGCCGTCTATATCGTGGATCGTGCGGGCAAGATCGTCTTCGCGCACAGTAATCCCGACTATTCCCAAAGGCTGGATGTCGAGACGATTCTGGCAGAGCTGAAGAAACTCCAGTAGTCGAAGCTGCAGCCAGGGGAACCGGCTGATCCATCGGCCACAGGGCTGCAGCCTGATGTTCTCAAGGCTCTGCACAATGTGGTCCGCAAAAATGTCGGCTACCGGGGAGAGTTCGTCTTTTTTTATGAGTGCGAGCTCAGAATCGGCGAGGTACGGCAGTCGGCCTTACTTGCGCAGGGAATGCACGCCGGCGGGAATCATGTGTTCGGGCAGGACCGTGATTCCCAACCCGGCCTTCACGGCCATCATCGCGCCTGGAGAGCCGCCGGACAAAGAACTGCCGACACTCAGTGGGGAACGTCAGCTCCCTGCGGCAAGGTAGGCGGCAATGCGATCACGGATCTGATCGCGCACCCGTCGAAAGGTCACCATTTGCTCCTCGATGCTGCCGGTGGCATCAGCGGGATCATCAAAGGGCCAGTGCAGCGTCTGTTCGGCACCGGGAAATACCGGACACGCTTCGCGGGCGTTGTCGCAAACTGTGATGACCAGGTCGAAGGGAGCATCCTGAAACTGGGCCACCGACTTGCTAATCGTCTTTGAAATATCGATGTCGATCTCCTGCATCGCGGCGATCGCCAGAGGATGGACATAGCCAGCCGGGCGAGAACCCGCCGACGCGGCCGACCAGTTCGGTTGCCCCAGATGCTGCCAGAGTGCTTCGGCCATTTGAGATCGGCAGGAGTTTCCCGTGCACAGAATCAGTGCGCGGAGGTGGGGTCGGTCGGTTGTGGAGGGCATGCAATTTCTCGCGGTTGAAGAGTGTGCCAGCAGATCACGCCAAATGCAGCCCCCAGGATGGGAGCCAGCAGATAAATCCACAGGCTGTCCAGATGTTGGCTGATGAGGGCAGGGCCCAGTGATCGGGCCGGGTTCATGGACGCGCCGGAGATCGGGCCTCCCATGAGCGCCTCCCACGCGATCACAGCCCCGACGGCGGCCCCGGCGAGAATGCCTTTCTCCTTGGCACCCGTGGAGACGCCCAGAATCACGAGCATCAGGATCGCTGTCAGGATGACTTCGACCACAAAGGCTTGCCACCAGAACGTATGAGGCTCAGTCAGCCCCAGCGTGGGGTGCTCCAGAAACAGCACTCGCAACGTCACGCTGGCCGCGATGGCCCCGAGGCATTGACTGGCCACGTAGGGGAGCACGCGCTCGGCGGGAAAGCGTCGGCCCAGGTAAAAGCCGACCGTCACCGCCGGATTGAGGTGTGCGCCGGAAATGTCACCCAAAGCGTGGATGAGCGACATGACCACGAGGCCAAACGTCAGCGAGATGCCGACATGCGTCAGCGACTGCGGACTCACGTCATTGACGACGATGGCCCCCGTCCCGGCAAAGACGAGAATGAATGTCCCGAGAAACTCGGCGAAACACTTATTCATAGGTCAGTTCAACGGTGACGGCGCGCTGCCGCGCCGAGAGATCGCACTGCAAGACTTGTTCAAAACAAGTAAAGAGGCTGTCGATACAGTCACATTGCAGCGAGAACAGCGAGGTTGTCCCTGCCTTGCGGACGTTGACCAGTCCGACTTCCCGCAGCACCGCGAGATGCCGGGAAATCGTGGATTGATCGGCTCCGGCCGCTTCCGTGAGGTCACCGACACTGCGTTCTAACCCGCGCAACAGATCGACCAGCAGCAGTCGCGTGGGGTGCGCGAGCGCCTTGGCAATGCGGGCACGGGCTTCGTATTTGATGCGGTCGGCGTCTTTCATGATTTCATGCCAATATAGCCATGAATGATTCTTCGTCAACGTTGAGCGGGCAAGATTCGACCGTTGCGGATTCTCGATTTCCGCTCGGACCGACGATCGTTTCCGTGCCTTTGGGGAGACATTGACAGTAAGATCAATAGATACTGATTTGTATTGAGATTGGGCCATCAGCCGGGTGCCAGCAGGCACCCGGTGTCACCGCGAGGAGATTCCGGATGCGTGTGTTGTTGACCGTTGCAATGGCAGTGCATTGCCTGTCGATGGCTGGCTTGTGCCACGCCGAACTGACCGTCGCTGACATCTTTGGCGATCATATGGTGCTGCAGGCAGGGCAACCGGTGCCTGTCTGGGGGATGGCAACGCCAGGAGCCAAGGTCACTGTCTCGACCGATGGCATGCAGGTTACGACGACAGCAGCCACCGACGGGCGCTGGGAAGTCCGACTTCCCGCCCACGCCTCATCCACACAGGGTGTCGAGGTCACCGTGTCCGGCGACGGGACTACCGTGGTGTTGCAAGACGTGGTGTTTGGCGATGTCTGGCTCTGCTCCGGGCAATCCAACATGGCGTTTCCGTTGCGGAATGCCGATGGCGGCGAGGCCGCTATCTCAGAGGCTGATTTGCCCCTCATCCGCCTGTTTGTCGTTCCCGGCGGCCCATCATTCGATCCCCGCCAGACCATCGTCAAGACTCCCGCAAATGGACAGACCCCGGCGCGCGGCGAATGGGTGGTGTGCCAGGCCGGTGCCCCCTCTGTGGGCGCGTTTTCGGCCGTCGGATTTCTGTTCGGTCGTGAAGTGAACCAATTCACCGGGCAACCGGTCGGTCTGATTCAATCTGCAGTGGGTGGCACCCCCGCTCAGGCCTGGACCAGCCAGGAAGCTCTGGCCGCCAATCCGCAATTGACTCACTACGTCGATAATTTGCAGTCGGCGCGCAAAGCGGCTGCTGCGTCGAAGGAACGGCCGAAGGAACCCCCCGCGGCAGCAACACGAAACTCGAATTCCAAAGCTCCGACGGTGCTGTTCAATGGCATGATTCAGCCGTTGATCCCCTTCGCGATCAAGGGGGCCATCTGGTATCAGGGGGAGGGAAACGCCAATAGCACGGAGGCCGCTGTGGAATACGCCACGCTGTTTCCCGCCATGATTGCCGACTGGCGACAGCGGTGGGGTCAAGGGGACTTCCCGTTTCTGTTTGTCCAACTGGCGGGCTACGACAAGAAGCCCGCGATCATGCTGTTGCGCGAATCACAACGCCAGACGCTGGCGCTGCCGCACACGGGAATGGCCGTCGCGTTAGATATTGGGGATCCGACCAACATTCACCCGACCAACAAGCTGGCCGTGGGCCAGCGGTTGGCTCAGGCCGCCAGGTCAATCGCGTATGGGCAGCCAGTCGTGAAGGGCGGTCCCCTGTTTGCTTCGCTGACGATTGTCGGCAATCGCGTCCGATTGACCTTTAGCGACGTGGGCGGGGGACTCGTCATCGGATCGCCGGCGCACACAGCCAGCCTCCCTTCTGCTGTACCCACAGCAGCTCGGCTGCAAGGCTTTGAAGTGGCCGGTGCCGATGGTAAGTTCTTCCCTGCTGCTGCCGACATTGACGGCGCGACGGTGGTGGTGCACAGCCCTGAAGTCCCCACGCCGGTCAGCGTGCGCTATGGCTGGGCCGGAATCTCTGACGCCAACCTCTTCAATGCCGAAGGATTTCCCGCGAGTCCGTTCCGGGCACCGTGATTGTTGGTGATGCAGCGAACGAAAGGACGTCGACGCGATGTGGGCAGGCCTCATTGACGATTATCTGGCAGGTCCGGAACTGCTGGCGCGGGCCGTGCGCCTGCTGCAGCCCCACGAATGGGATGCGCGGCCCGTCGCCGGTCGGTGGTCAACCCGGGAGGTGGTCTGCCACATCGCCGATTTCGAGCCGGTCTATGTCGATCGCATCAAGCGGGTATTGGCCGAAGATTTTCCGCCGCTTCGTGGCGGAGATCCCGATTTGTTTGCGGCCCGGCTGTGCTATGCCAATCGCGATCTGGAGCGGGAACTGGCCATGATTGCGGCAGTGCGGGCCCACCTGGAGCCCATCCTGCGATCACTCTCGGCCGCCGACTTTCGGCGGGAGGGCCTGCATTCCGCCGACGGCCCGCTGACGCTCGAAACTCTGCTGCGAAGAGTGACCGGGCACATCCCGCACCACATCCGCTTCATCAACGAAAAAGTCGCCGCCCTGCATTCCTCCCGCTGACCCGGCCCCGCAGCAATCGCCAAGTGGCAGGGGGGGTGACGCGTTGTTACCCGCCGAACCAGTCGCCGGTGCCCGGTGTCTGATCGGATCAGGCCCTACACCCTTGGATCAGGCCTCTCCCCGGCGGTGCCCGTTGCCGGAACGGCCGGAACAGGGTAGTTTGCCCCACAGGCACCCGTAGCTCAGCAGGATAGAGCAACGGATTTCTAATCCGTCGGTCGCAGGTTCGAATCCTGCCGGGTGCGTTTGACCTCGACGGAGCCTCCAATCACTGCCGGCCACAGGGCAGATCTTGCGAAAGTTGGCGAGCTCTCCTGCAAAGGCCGGGTCATTCGGATTGCCCCTCCTCCGTTGACTTTGGAGATCGTCTGGGAAATGCAAGACCGCATCGGCCACGCATCTAGGTTCGACGATCGCAGCCACCATGTTGCCGACGCTGGTGAGTTTGTAGCGCTGGTCGACGCCGAGGTTGGGCTGATCTGAGCGTGGGCGACTCTTCGTAGAGCGACAAAACCACGTCCAGCATTCCGCTGGCCTGACAGCCCGAGGCCAGCGACTTCATGCCGATGACGGCTTCTCGGCAGATGTTTCACGGCGAATTTCAATGTCCTTAAACATTGCGGTCGTTCCTCCACTGAACAGTTCGAAGCCGATCCGACCAGATTTCGCGATACTTGGCTTCGTCGTGCGTATCGTCTCAATTCCTGCCACGTTGATTCGAACCGACGCCCCTTTGGCAACGATTGTGAGTTCGATCCATTCCGTTGGAGCTACCAGTACTTTCAATCGGTCCCGTATCTCTGGGGAGATTTCCTCGCCAAATGCAATCCGCTTGTCATTGTCCATGTCCATGAGGAACAGTCCTCCCCAAAGCAATCCGGCGATTTCGGACTGAGGGCCCCGCATGATGTGATTGGGAAATTGTTGACTGCGGAATTGAACTCCGCTGTTTCCGTCAAGCAGCCGAAACTTCAAGCGCAACTCGAAGTCATCGTACTCATTCTCAAGCGTTAGAAATGTAGCCTCTTGGAGTTCCGGGGGAGCCTGGCCCACGATCGCACCATGCGAAACGGTCCAATATTTGGGATCACCTTTCCATCCTGTCAGCGTTTTACCGTCAAACAAAGAAACGAATTCATTCTCAACATCGAGTTCGAACTGCTTCTCGACTTCGGCTGGCATTCTTGACAGATTCACTCCGCTGACAGGAACGCTGCGGGCAATTCGGAAGCCCATCCAGCAGTCACTGCGGCTAGGTGGACTGCCTTGTCGGAGTGCGGCGCGGCACTCGGGAGCAGGTTCGTTAAAGCATCCGCCTCGCGCGACGCGATACTCTCCGCGGGTGGTGCATTGAGGATTCGTGACCGGCCCGTCAGGGTAAGCGTCTCTCCAATCGGAGCACCACTCCCAGACGTTTCCATGCATGTCAAATAGCCCGAGCGCATTCGCTGGATAAGAACCGATTGTCGATGTCTCCTTAACGCTGTCGCCAAAATTGGCATCCTTCGTCGTGAGACTGCGGCCTTCACCAACCCCGAACGGCAGTGAAGCCGGACGCCCACCTCGACACGAATACTCCCACTCCGCTTCCGTCAACAATCGGTACACATAACCATCTGATAGTGCTTGAGTCAGCCGGCCGCTGAACGCGTCCGCATCGTCCCAAGTCACTTGCTCGACCGGACGGTCTGGTCCTTTAAAAAAGCTCGGATTCTGAGCGGTGACAGCTTGGTACTGTGCCTGCGTGACCTCGAATTTGCTCACGTAAAGTGGGTTGGTGAGCGTCACTTCGTGCAGAGTTTCATTGTCGTAGCGTCCATTCTTTCCCTTCTCGTTTGGGGGGGAACCCATGAGGAATCTGCCTGGCGGTACGAGCACGAACGCCATCGTGACACCATTGCCGAGGTCCACCTGCTCTTCGATATTGCCGCCGAGATCGTTCGCCCACGATTCCTGAGCCTTCCGAACTAGGTTCGCAACGACGCCATTCTCCGCCGTGCAATCAAGCAGAGACGGTAAGACAGCAGGGACCGTCGGCGGAGGGGACGGAGGGGGCAACTGAGGCCGTGACATCTCTGAGTCCGCCGTCGCCTCATGGATCTTCTTGGTCCCTGCCTCCGCCTCGGTTCTGTGTGCACCGTCCGGTGTGTCGTTCTCATCGGACCGCGGCGCTTGCCAGAAAGACGCCGTCAGGCCCGCCAGCAGGGTGATGAAGATCAGTGATTCCGTCACGACCGGCACGCGTTTGCGCACCAGATATTTGCGGATAGCCTGCGCCAGTGTCGGCTTGCCGGCGAGAGTTCTTTCGTGGTTCAAATAGGCGTCGATATCCTCGCTGAACTGGTTTGGTGTCCTGTAGCGGTGGTCTGGCATTTTGGCCATCGCTTTCAGGGGGATCCATTCCAGTTCGTTCTTAAGCAGTTTCGTCAATCGCGCCGGGTCAAGCTGACGGTTGGCGGAAATGTTCGGCCGAGCGTGGCTGGAACTGAGCCTGGCACTCGGCTTGGGAGGATCAGCCTTGATGATGGCGTCGCGAATCGCCAGATCACCAATCTTTTGCAATTCCGCATTCGTGAAGGGTGGCTCCCCGGCCAGGAGTTCGTATAGCAAGACCCCCAGAGAATACACGTCGGTGCGGGTGTCGATTTCTTGTGCCCGACCTGCGGCTTGCTCCGGCGACATATACAACAAGGTGCCGACTGCCCGGCTGTAGCTTGTCACCAGCGTCCGCTCGGTCAGCTTGCCAGTCAGGGCTTTGGCCAGGCCGAAGTCGATCACCTTGGGAACGGCGTGGCCGTCAACCTCTTCCACCAGCACGTTTGTGGGCTTGATGTCGCGATGCACGATTCCCTTGGTATGGGCATGTTGCACAGCGGAGCACACCTTCTGAAAGAGACGCAACCGCTCTTGGGGTGTCAGGCGTTTGCGATCACAGTAAACCGTGATCGGTTCACCAGCGACGAACTCCATGACGAAATAGGGCCGGCCCTGCGGCGTGGCCCCAGAATCGAGCACTTTGGCGATATGGTCGTGTTTCATCCGCGCGAGAGCTTCTTTCTCTCCGTCGAATCGCGCCAGCACCTCCTTGGTATTCATCCCTTCCAGGATCATCTTAACTGCCACGCGAGCGTGACTGGTCTTCACCGAAGTATCGACCGCCTCGTAAACGACTCCCATACCCCCTTCGCCAATCTGCCGCGCCAGCTTGTATTTACCGCCTAACAGCAGGCCAGGGCCGACCCCTTGAAACGCTTCGTCCAAGAACGCTGCCAGCCTTTGCAGGTCTGTGTCGAAATCCGGATCGGGTCGCACCGAACGAGCGTTCCTTCGCAGCATCGGCAACAGCTCGGGAAATTGCTCCAACTCCCCTTCCGTCGGCATGGCGGCGTTTCGGATCAGTACAGGCAGAACGGTATGTCCGGATTCCAAAGCGAGCCGAACCTCCTCGAGGACATGGTCAGTGCCGGGCTGGCGCTGTCGCTCCTTCAAGGCCTGGAGCCATTGCGGGCCAATCACAACCAGCACCACCGTGGCCGTGGAGACTTGCCTGAGGATTTCGTCGGGAAAATCGCTGCCGGGTGGCAGATTCTGGTGATCGTAGAAGATGTCCCACCGCTTGAGTCTCGGCTTAAGGTGCTCGTACATCCGGCCCACCGTCTCCAGCGCGTCGCTGCGGCGGTAGGAAATGAACAGGCTAGTCACGGGCTCGTTCCTCGTTGTCATTCCTGGAATGCGGTGGCACGTGATGCCGATCTAACGCGACAAACGATGGATAACGCATCCCAATACCAGGATCGCTTTCAGGACTTCGCCAGCCGTTTTGCGGTCGTACTCTTTCTCTGATTCTGGCAGATCCTCATAGGGAATCAGGCACGGATGATGCTTCTTCGCGTCATCTCGTTGGGGTCCGTAGGTCCAGCCATCCTTGATTCGCTGCGCCGCCCAGACTTCGTGGGTATTTTTCGCCAATCGCTCCAGCAGCGGTTGCAGATTGGCTGGCAACGCCACATGCGCGGTATCCAGAGGCTGAGGCGTATAAGCAGGCATTCGCTAAGACTTTCCAAAGTCAGCCGAGACTGGCGAGACACTTCAATCAGGCGGGGCAGGGGAGCCCTCTCCGGAGCTTCGCGAGTTCATCCGCCACAAGTTCAGCTTTGCGGATGACGAATATGTGTTGAAGATCTCGCGGCCAGAGACATCCGCCGCCTGACCCAGTACTCCCCTGCACCGACCACTTCGTCACTCAGCGTCAGCCGCCCGCTCTTCGTCGATCGGAGCCTCACCGGCAGATTGTTCTTCCGCCGTTCTGCCGGAGTCGCCAACGATTCGATAGAGCCGTCGGCGGGTCTTGAGTGTCGTGGCTGACTCCGCGGGACCCGTTGCCGTGGTTGGATTGTGGCGACTGAGTGCCGCGAACAGTGTTCTCACCTGGTCGAAGTCTTTTGCTTGTTCTGACACAGGCAGTTCCGCCCACGGAATCATCGTGGGGCGTTCGCGGCGTTGATCCTGTTTGGACGGCCCCCACCGCCAGCCATTCATCAATCGCTCTGCCATCCACCGGTTGTGCTCCATTTTCGCCAGCAGTTCGGTTTCACTGGCAGACAGCTCGTCGAACAATTGGAAACGATCAGCATCGCGTCTGCTGCTGCTCCAGCAACAACCCACCGCCGCCAGCTTCACCAGCGCATGCCGGGCGCTTCCCAGATTGGACCACCGAAACTCTTCCCACAACGATTCCCACGGCTGAAGCGATGGTTCCGTGGGATCGACGTCCGCGGACTGCAATCGCTGGTGGCGATAGTCGTCATGCAGCAGCCGCGCAATCTGCAACGCCCCCCCATGCTCCAGCGATTCGATTTTGCCGATCTCACGGCAGCTCCCGTAAGCCCTTACCCCTTCGTCCAGGCGATCGGCGGCCGTGTTCAGCAGTTCGGCACTCGCGGGCTGAGCGGGAATCCACGCGCGCACGGGAATGCGCCGGCCCGTCTGCTTTGACAGACGTGGTCCCAATTGGCTGGCCCACGAAAAGTTGTCCTTCTCCTGCGGCCGGGCCACCACGATGACCGGCTGCACTCCGGGGGCCGTGCAGCAGCGCTCCAGCATGGCCAGAAACTCCACGTCAACCACCGCCGCCGGCATTGGGGTGAAGATCGCATTGCAGACAAATTCAATGGCTGTCGGATGTTCCACCTGGCAGCCTGCCCGGGGCC
>JBGSIP010000581.1:0-3315 GCA_041742495.1 Planctomycetaceae bacterium | reverse complement strand
GATGGCGAAGAAGGTTATCCCGGCAAGCTCGACTGCACGGTGACGTACAGCCTGTCCGCCGACAACGCCTTGCGGATTGTTTACGCCGCGACGACCGACAAGCGAACCCCGGTCAATCTCACGAACCACACCTACTTCAACCTGGGTGGGCATGGATCGGCGACGATTCTCGATCACATCCTGCAACTCGACGTCGATCTGTACACGCCCGGTGATGCCGGCCTGATTCCCACTGGGGAATTTGCCTCTGTCGAAGGGACGGCTCTCGATTTCCGCAAGGCCAAACCGCTGGGCCGCGACATTGGCGAACTGATCGACACCCCCTTTATGGGCTACGACCACAACATGGTCTTCAACAGTGCCGACGGCAGCCTGCGCCGCGTGGGACGTTTGAAAGATCCCGCCTCTGGCCGGACGATGACCATCATGACCGATCAGCCCGGCGTGCAGCTTTACAGCGGCAATTTCCTGTTTGGCCAAAAGGGTAAACAGGGCCGGACATACGCCCTGCGTTCCGCCATGTGCCTGGAGACGCAGCACTTTCCAGATTCCGTGAATCAGCCGGCGTTTCCGTCCACGATCCTGAACCCCAAGCAGACCTATCGGCACACCTGTGTCTACAAGTTCGGCGCGGACTAGCCGAGTCGCTGCGGGAGCAGCCCCGCTGAGAATCGTTGTTCACCCCCGCCAGCGCAACTCCGCATGACAGGTCCGCCTGCGTGCGGAGTTGTCTGTTTCCGCGTCTCCACATCTTTCGACGTGTCCAAGTCGCATGCGGCGGGTCAAAACGTCATACTAAACCGCTCCCGTGGCGGCAGGTCTTCGTGTTCTGCCGCGGGCAACGATACCCGCCACCACGGCTGACCACTGCCGGCAGGGCACGGCGGGTTCCTTTGGACGCGGGCGCGACGGAATGAGTTCGACCGACTTCGACAGCAGTTCCACAAGCAACGGCGGAGCCGGGGCGTCGTCGTACGTGCTGCGATATTCGGCGACGCGTATGCTGGGGGAGTTTTCGTGGAAAGGGCGGCCGCTGGCCCGCTCGGCCGATGCCATCGTACGCACCTCTCGCGGCATTGAATGGGCCACCGTCTTGCTGCCCGCCGGAGAACGCACGCGCGAGTATCTGGGCCAGAAGTCCAGCGAAGGACGCGTGCTGCGGTTGGCTTCGCCCGAGGACTACCTCTCCCGCGACGAAAACCGGCAGCGGGAGAAACTCGACTTCCAGCGCACCGAAGCGGCGATCGCCGAGCACAAACTGGCCATGCACCTGGTCGATGTCGAACGGCTGTTCGGTGGCGAGCGGCTGCTGGTGTATTACACGGCCGAAGCCCGGATTGACTTTCGCGAACTCGTCAAGACGCTGACCAAAGTCAACCAGATCCGCGTGGAAATGCGGCAGATGGGCATCCGCGACGAAGCCAAACTGCTGGCCGACTACGGTGATTGCGGCAAGCCGGTTTGCTGCAATACGCATCTCACCGAGATGCCGCCAGTCTCGATGAAAATGGCCAAGCTGCAGAAGGCGACACTCGACCCCACAAAGATCTCGGGGCGTTGCGGCCGATTGAAGTGCTGTCTGCGGTATGAGTATGACACTTACGAGGAATACGCGCGGGAGCTTCCCAACGTCGGTGCCACCGTTGTCACACGCGAAGGTCAAGGTCGCGTGGTGGCTCAGTCCATTCTGGCCAGGCAGGTTGTCGTCGACTACGGCGACCGGCGGGCTCCCGTCGGCGCGGCTGACATCGTGACGGTTCTGTCGCGCAAAGAATCGGGCGACTCGCAGCGCACCAAAGGGGGCGGAGCAGGTCGCAAGAACGATTCCACCAATCGGTCCAGCGGAGGAAACCGCGAATCGATCGCGGACTCGGCCCCGACAGGCTCTGCAACAACGGAGCAAGTCACGACCGAGCCGAATCCAATCGCGCGGGACGCCGTGGATCCCCCTGGGGCGGGTGACATCGACGGACATCGGGGGAACGCTCCGTCGGACACCGCCGGGAGTGAATTCTCGTCGATCATTGACAAAGCGCCCTCCGCGGAGCAACCGCCGCAGGTCGCCGATGACGACGACTTTGCCGCCGGGATCGACCCCTGAAACGCTGTTGCCCGGCTGATCGGCACACAGTGATCGCCGGGCGTACGCCTCACGACTTACGCTTGTCTTTGCTCGTCTTCACCGCGCCAGAAGGAGACGCTGCGGCGGAAGGAGACGCCGCGGCCGGTGCCGGAATCACCGGCGTGAGCACGATGTCGAGGCCCAGGGCTGTCGTGCGAATCTCCCATTCGTCGCGATTCCAGTCGACCACCACACGTTTGGCTTCCAGCCGGTCCAGAGTCTGCTGGACATAGATGGGCACCATGTCCTCGTATTCCTGCAGCAAATTGAGCTTGCGTCCCAGTAGATCCAGTGTGCCGCGGATTGGTTTGCTGCCGGAGGACTCAAATTCGGCACGGGCTTGCGGAGCTCCCGGGTCGGGGCCACGCAAAGTCAGGACTACGGAGCGGGCGGCTTTGCCAATGCTGGCCAGAAAACCATCACCCAGGCCGATGTACTCATGATGCAGGACATGCACGGCACCCTGCTTGATGCGGGCTGCCTTGTAGACATGGTCCAGATCGGTTTCGAGATAGTCGGTCTTCAAGGCGAGGTTCATCGCCTTGGTGAGATTCTTCAAGGCGACGACCGGTTCGTTTTTGACCGGGGAGATCGACAGCAGCATGTCCGACAGGCCGCCGGCCCGACGCGCCGTGATCTGTTCCCCTTGGCTGCCGGCTCCTACGCCCACCGCCAGATCGAGCTGTTGTTCTGTGGAATCCGACAAGGTGCCTGAGGCAGCGACTTCAGCGGAGGGCAACTTTCGCGGCATGGGACACTCCCCAATCGACAGGAACGACAAACCAGGAGTCATAAGCAGGTCCGGAGGCACCAGCAGATCACATTGGTCCCACCCGTCGCCATCGTGGCCGATTCCGGCCCGGGCGCGATATGAGAATACCGGCCGCTCACAGAAACGCCAGACGACACCCCGGTGTTCAGCATGACAACCGCTTCGATACAAGGCTGCCAACAGGTCGATTCCCCGTGTCCACTGCTGCGAACACCTCTCGTTGCGGCCGCTGCAGGGTTTGGGCCTCGCTGGCAATCCCTCTGCCGCTGGCGCTACACTTTGCACGTCAGGATGTTGTCGGTTTCCGGCTGATTGCCCGGTTGTTCTTTGGTCAGGAAGTGCTGCACGTCTATGGATGTCTGCGATGGATCCGCCGCGAGTGAACGCTGCCGGGGTGGTGCCGTCACCATCGGCAACTTCG
>JBGSIP010000580.1:0-8718 GCA_041742495.1 Planctomycetaceae bacterium | reverse complement strand
ATCTTCCTCGATTTCGATGGGAGCACGACGAGCGGCACCGCCTGGAATGCCGCTTACGGAGCCATTTCGACGCCGAGATTCGACACGGATGGCAACGCAGCCAGCTTCTCTGACGCGGAGCTGGCGCGGATTCAACGGATCTTTCTGCGCGTGGCTGAGGACTTTGCACCGTTCCAGGTCAATGTGACGACGCAGGATCCCGGGTCGACCGTGCCCCAATCGCAACTGATCCGCGTGGCAATCGGCGGTTCGGCGAATGACTGGTACGGAGGAGGGGCCGGCGGAGTCGCGTACGTGGGTGTGTTCGGGATGAGCAGTTCGTACTACCACACTGCATTTGTGTTTCCCCAGAATCTGGGCAACGGCAGCGAGAAATACACGGCGGAAGCCATCAGCCACGAAGTGGGGCACAACTTTGGACTCTCGCACGACGGCACGGCCAGTGTGGGCTATTACGAAGGCCACGGCAGCGGCGAGATTGGTTGGGCTCCCATTATGGGAGTGGGTTACTACCGCAATTTGTCCCAGTGGAGTCGGGGAGAATACGCCGGAGCAACTCAGTTACAGGATGATCTGGCGATTCTCTCTGGCCATCTGGGTTACCGAGCGGATGATCACTCCGGCACCCGCACCAGCGCGACGCAGCTATCGCTGAACAGCACCACGGGTGCCGTGAGTGGAGCTGGGCTCATCGAGCGCAACACCGACGTCGACTGGTTCTCGCTGCAGGTCGCAGGCGGACACTTGACTCTTTCGGTGCAGACTTGGGCGTATGGACCCAATCTCGATGCCGAGGCGCAGCTTTACAATGCCAATGGCACGCTGCTGGCCACCAGCAACCCGACCCACACCACCGGTGCGCTGTTCGACCTCGCTTTGGCGAACGGGACGTACTACGTCCGCATCGATGGCGGTGGTTACGGCAGTCCCTTGAACACCGGGTATTCGGACTACGGCAGTCTGGGCCAATACACGCTGACTGGCAGTGTCGGTGTGGCGGCTCCGCCGCTGGTGGAGGTTTCTGTCGGCGGCACGGTACTGGGCAGCAGCGGGGCCACTGTAGATTTTGGCAGTCTGGCCAGCTCGCAATCGACCACGCGCACCTTCACCATCACGAACCGCGGCGGCACGCCATTGGTGCTGAGCAATCTGGCCGTGACCGGCGGATACGCACTGGCAGATGGCTTCAACGACGGACTGTCACTGGCGCCGGACGAAACAACCACGTTTGAAGTGACGCTGACGGGCAGCACCAGCGGGACGCGCCTTGGCACACTGAGCTTCACGAGCAATGACCCTGCGCTGGGAACAGTATCGATCCAACTGACCGGCAGTGTGAGCGCGCCCGTCTTGCTGCCAGAAATTCAACTGCGCGTGGTGAATGGGGCCACGGACCTGCGGACCGGGAACGGTGGTGTGTGGATGTACTCCACAGCGCGCTGGCAATCGACGCAGCGGACGATCGTGGTGACGAACACGGGCACGGCCGATCTGGTGGTGCAGCCCGCCACGGTCACCGGCGACTTCCGGATCGTGAAGAACTTCTACACCGCTCAACACATCGCGGCGGGACAGTCGACGGAATTGGTGATCGAGATGCGAGCCACGCAGGTCGGTGCGGCTAGCGGTCGGGTCTCGTTTGCCACCAACGATAGCGATGAAGGTCTGTTTGAGTTTGGTCTGACAGGCCAAGTGGTGGCTGCGCCAGCGGGGCCCGAGATCGAGGCGTCGGTCCGCAACGACGTGCGGTATCTGCTGGACAACACCGGTTCGATTCCGCGAATGAATACCCACCAGGGACGCTATGCATATCGCACTGTGCTCGTGCGAAATGTGGGGTCCAGCGATCTGGTCGTGCAGCCGGCGACGGCCACCGGCGGATTCGCAGTGATCACCAATTTCGCCGTCAATCAAATCATCGCCGCCGGCGAGACCGCAGAGCTGCTGATTGCACTGCCGGGCTGGACCGTCGGCCAGTTCAACGGGCGGATCTCGTTCGACACGAATGATGTGGACGAAGGAACGTTCGACTTCGCGGTGTCTGGGGAAGTGTTCGCACCTGAGAACTGGCGCGCAGGAGCCGTGGGAGTGAGTGTGGTCAATGGTGCGAGCAACGTGTGGAGTGGAGTCAGCGGCGTCTGGTTCTATAACACGCCCACGGGCAGCCATACCCAGCGCACGATCATCATTCGCAACGACGGGACGTCCAATTTGTGGCTCCAACCCGCCACGGTGACCGGGCCATTTGAGATTCTGTCGAACGTGAGTGACGGTCAGTTGGTGACCGTCGGCGGCACGGCCACTCTGATTGTGCGCATGCTGGCCGACGCAACGGGTAGCAAGACGGGGCGGCTGACGTTCTCCAACAGCGATCCCTTCCAGCCAGTTTATGACTTTGGATTGTCGGGCCAAGTGTACTCGGCCACGCCGGCTGCGCCCGCTACGACGGCGCAGCCTGTGCCGCTGGCAAGTTCCACAGCAGTCGAAGATGCGGTGAATGAATCGCCGTCTGCGGACGATTTGGGCGAGTTTGTGGTCACCGTGCCTTCTGCCAGCGACCGGGCAACCACACGGGGCGCGTCGCGCGGTCACCGGATGTCGCCCACGCCGCGGCGAGATGCGGAGGCGGTGTTTCCCGGTCGCCAGTCTGTGGCACCGTTGAATCAGACCATGAAAGACCGCTTTACGATCGATCTCGGGCGAGCTGGTCGTCGCGGGACGCGGTGATTGCGAACAACCGGGACGATCAACACGACGGCCGTCGTTCGAGCACTACGAGCGTTCCGTCCGCCGGCTTGGTCGAGACACCGACCCGCGGCTCCACCGTTGGGTGAACCGGGTGCAGGCGAAACAGCTTGACCACGGCACCCACGACCAGCGCGACTTCTAACTGGCCCAGATGCTTGCCGGGACACACGCGTGGCCCGTGGCCAAAGCCAAAATGGAGTGTTTCTTTGGAGGGTCGGCCTTGGGCGGCCATGTGCGGCCAGCGCTGTGGAGCAAAGTCGACAGCCGGAAATCCGGTCGCCGCCACACCCCAGTGGTCTTCGTGACGGTTGGCATGCCAGACATCCAGCAGAACGTGCGTGCCAGCCGGAATTTCCAGCGTGGATGCGGAGCCCAGTGTGAGCACCACATCGCGGGTGGCCCGGCGGGGGAGAAAGTACAGCGACGGAGTCAGCCGCAGCGTCTCTTCGAGCACGTGGCCCAAGCCGGTTGCTCCCGCCAGACTGTCTGGCGTGTAGGCGGCGATCTGCTGGACTTCGGCATGCACCTGCTCTTGCACCGCAGGATGACGAGCGAGGTGAGCAATCGCCCAAGTGGCAAACGACGTCGTTGCCTCGAGAGCCCCAGCCAGAAAGACTTTCAGGTTCGCACGCAGCGCGTCGTCGGGTGCGTCAGAGCGGAACTGGGCCCAGAGTCCTGTTTGGGACTGGCGACCGGCGAGGACATGATCGGTCAATTCCTCGAAGCACTGGAAGTCTGCGTAGCGCTGAGCCAGGCGGGGAGTCCAGCCTGGGAGCCGCCAGACGGGGAATCCCAACCGATTCATCACGGTGTCGCGAACGATGTGATCGATGACGCGTTCCAGAGCCGGCACGTATTTCTGCCGCAAATCCTGGTAGGAGAGCTGGCAACCGAAGAAGCAGTTACAGAGCAATTCGAGCATCACCGCTTTGACTTCGGGCTCCAGCGCGACGGTGAATGTCGTTTGTCCGGCAATTCGCAGTTGCTCGTCGAGTGCGATCAGTCGCTGCGAGACTGAGCCCCGGAATGTGCTTTCAAACGTCGCAAAGCGTTCCGGAACAAACAACGAGGTTTTGCCAAATGGCGACGCGGCGGCCTTGCGCTGTGTTTTCCAGATCGATCCGTTGGCGTACAGCAGCGTGTCTTTGCCAGTGGCGCGGGCGATGCCACTGGAGGGTAGTGGATCTCGTTCGAAGGCGGCGGCCGCATCGCCGGTTTCGGTGGCGATGGCGCGGATGACGGCAGGGTCGCGCGTCACCAGCACGGGGGCAAAGCCGGGCACATCGAGATAGCGATTGTGGCGGGCCGCGCCCGTCAGTGTGTCGGCATCGCTGAAGTAGCCAGCGAGAATGTCCAACGGACGCTGGAAGTTCCAAGGATGTGGAAACGGGAGCGTCGAGCGAGTCCGCGAGAACAGGGGCACTGCACTGGGGAGATAGGTTCCGCCAAAGGGGGATTTCCGCCGGAGTTGACGGGAGATCATTCGCAGATGCGTGTTCCATCCTGTCATGGCCGCCTCACCCGCTGAGTGTGACCCACAAAAGCGAACACCGGTGAGCCTCTTTAGGAGACGCTCACCGGTGATGGTATCAAGAATTGCAATCGCGGATGTTACTGCATGGCCGGGCCGGCACACCGAATCAGGTAGTCGTGGTCGATATACACCACGTCTTCCACCTGATCACTGTGCTGGAACGGCACGGGCCACCAGCTTTGAATGGTTTTGTCGTAGTAGACCGTGCACTTGTAGTGACAGTGGTGCAAGCGGGCCGGGCCGACCATGGGGTAGTGGCGGCAATCTTCCAGGCGGTCGACGATGGGCTCGACCACCATGCGGACGTTGTTCCGCCGGGTTTCCGACAGGAAGGCCACGCCGCCGGAGGTGTCATTCGGCAGGGCGCGAATGACTTCGTCGGGAGTCGGTGTATCGAGACAGTAGATGGGAGCGTTTTCGCCCTCGACGGGATCGAGGATCGGCACGCGCTCATAGTATTCTTCGTTGTGATACTTGTCCTCGATCTTCTCGCTCCAATACGAGGTGACCGGGATCAGCGGCGTCGTCTTGAAATAGTACGCGAGGTTCAGCCCCACTTTGGTGAAGCCCAGCGCGAACTTGCAGCCGCTTGCCGGCATCGCCAAGCCCATCGCCAGTACTGCGATGGTGAGCTTGCGGGTCAAAACCGACCACTTGACCATGACCGTCTCCTTGGGTGTTTCGAACGGCTTGCCAGTCCGGGCGAGGCCTCGTTCGCAGCTTGCTGACGACGTGCTGAGGGGGAGTGGGGTGCCGGAGAACCGGCCAATGTTTGGCTCAAAGAACTGACTTCGTCCGTGATGGTCGAACAGTCTGTATGGGTTGTATCGGCCATGCCGATCCGACAGCTTTGTCAAAAACTGCCGATTATTCCGGTTTTTATCGGACTGCCGATTCCGCAAGGCAGGCAGCAGTGTCCGAGTGGGGCTTCACGACCCAAGAGGAACGTCCGAGTCGCGACACACGTGCTCTACAGCAATCCAACACGAGCAGGCAACGTGGCCGTGAATCCAGGGGACGGCTCGATCTGGTGAATGGCAACCGGCGGACCGTGCGACGGGGACCAGGTTGAGGCACGACTTGCCCTCTGCAATCACCGTCACGGCAGCGAACGACACGTGCGGAGCGATCGCGACGCGGCGAACTTGCCGTTGCCAAAAGCACAAAGGCCCTGGGGGTTGAGTCCAGGGCCTTCGCAGGCATCCTTCGCGTCACGCAAAGGTTTCACAATGGAGTCGTGTGAACGACTACCAGTTCTTGGGGTTCATGAACCACCACCAGCGGTCGGTTTTGGGATCAAACTGCAGGTTCCAGGAACCGTCATCCCACACCAGCGACGCCTTCCGCCATTCCATGGGAACTTGCGGATAGGGGTAGAACGGGCCGATGTAGGGGAAGGCCGAAGCACTGTACTGGTTGGGGTACGTGACGGCCGCGTAGTTGGGGTACGCCGCGTACGTTGGCCACGAATGTTCCGGCAGGTTGGGTGAATTGTAGGTCACGTTCTGCACGCCGGTACCCGGGTGGGCGTAGGACGTGTTCGGCGGAGCCTGCATGGCGGAGGGAGCAGCCCCCATCATCATGCCGGGTGCCGCCAGTTCGGGCTGATAGCCAGCCTGATTGACGGGAGCGGACATGTATTGCGGAGCCAGCATTGGTTCCTGGGGAGCGGCTGCCATCTGGGGAGCAGCTGCCATCTGGGGAGCAGCGGGGCGAGTCCGCAGATCATTGCGAACCAGCTTCACACCGGGAACGGCGCGGATGGCCTGTTCGGCGGCAGCCCGTTCCTGAGCGGAACCGACGGTCCCCATCACACTGGCCACACCGTCTTCGACACTGACTTCGATGTCGTAACCCTGAATGCCCGAGGAACGCAGGGCATCGGCGACCTGATTGGCGAGAGCCTGGTTGTCGGTGCCACCGGCAGCCGTTTCACCCGCCGGAAAGGCACCGTAGCCGGTCTGCTGAATCGGCGAGGCGATGGGCTGAGCACCTTGCTGGAAGCCAGCCGTGGTGACGCCGCCACCTTGCTGATGACTGACCAGCGAGTAAGGCTGGCTGCCACCGTCGAGCAGACCCATGCGGTTCTGCACGGCGCTGACACCGGCGACCTGCCGAGCCAGATGTTCGGCAGCCGCTTTTTGCTGGGCGTTGGCAATCATGCCATTGAGCGTGACGACGCCACGATCGACTTCGACGCCGATGTCATGACCGGTCAGCCGCGCTTCGCGGAGCAGGCGAGCGACGTCGTCGGCTACTTCCTGATTCGACCGCTGAGAAGTTGTTGCCGCGGGGGTAGCATCCTTGGACGGCGACAACTTGAACGGTCCCGCCATCGTCAAACCTGGGCTCGCAGCAAGGATACCCAGGCTCAGGATCCACTTGTTCTTCAGGACCATGAGCAGTCTCCTCCACAGACTGGTGAATCGCCGGGAACCGCGGAAGACGGCTGCCGGACCGCGGAATGCGGAATTTGCGTGACACTCGGAATGCCTTGGCAGAGCGTGACTCTCGTCCGGAGAGCCCTGGGAACTGTTCACGTCTCGGACGAAATCCCTGCGGACGCGTTCCAAGGGCGAAATGCTCAGCCACTGTCGGATGTATCGGCGCGGGAGGTGTCGATTGTGCAGACTTTTCCGGTAATTCCGGAGAATCCATCTGTGACGATTCTGCGGGGGACGATGCACTCTGGGTCGTAACATGTGTCACAGCAGAGATTTACTGCTGGGTGCCACTACTGGCTTGTCCCGCGGTGCGAGCAAGGACCGGCGAGAGCCAGCACCCGAACACACCCCGATCCCTGGCTGTGCCGGAACGTCATCGTTTCCGATAGCCTGGTCACCTCAGACGCGGCCTGACCGACAAGTCCCCTCACGGCTGGACAAGCCGGCCGTGGCACCCTGTGATCTCCGCTGGCTGACAGTTGGCGATTGCCGAACCAATACGACACGGAACGCGTGACAATCGGCGAACGTGCCATGGGTGGGCGGCGAGACCGACCGGCGGGGGCTGTCAACCGCGTTGTTTGCAGGAGCGCCGGGAGGGGGCTGTCCGCTGCAGGGTGCATTGCCTATGAAAATGGCATGTGCAACCGCAGTCGCAAACGGTTTGTAATCGGCGGCGCGGGGCAACTTGCCAGTCAGCCAGTGGGGCAAGCGGGTCGGGGCGGAAGGGCAGCGGCACTCGGCCGCGTGTCAGTTGGCGTACTGCATGTCGTCGCCGTTGTAGTGCTCGTAGAAGAGCCAGCCGATTTCTTCGCTCAGGCGGGAGAGGTACTCACGCTTGAAGCCGGTGAGTGTCGTCTCGGAGGTGGACCGTGGACCCCGGATGGGGAACTGCGAGACCAGCTCGCGGCTGTAGATCTTTTCGCCCACTCCGTCGCCATCCATTTCATACACGGTGACGTAGTTTTCGCTGCGGCCGCGATACAGCGTGGTGCTGTTCTCTTCGTACAGGCTGAACTTGCTGATGTCGATGTACACGACATAGGTACATTTGAAGGCGCGGCCGATTTCTTCCGGCTTGTCCCAGTCGTCGTGTTCGTCCAGCCACTGGCGGATGCGATCGGGCGTGATGACCTTGATGCCGTTCTGCGTCAGGCGGAACGCGGCATAGCGAGCCACTTCGTGGTCGATCATGGGAAAGTCCCACTTCAGTTCCGGAGGGGCATACGCCACGACCGCCACGGTGACATCCTTGGCTGTGAATGACTTGTGGGTCATCACGTCAAAGTCAGGTTCGATGCTGGGGGGACCGCCGATCAGATAGGCAATCGGGATGACGTAGTTGCAGCCGGACAGTGCGAACAAGGATGTCGCGATTCCCGCCACAACGAGCAGTCCACGGGTCAGGTGGGCACAGCGAGAGGGAATGCACGAGATCATGAGAGGGCATCCTGCCAGCAATGGTCGCGAATCGATCCTGGGCACCGGGCGCAAGATCGGGAAACAGCCAGGTCGTCAGTCAATCCTCATGCAGCGGGCAGCAACAACAGCCAGGGTGACTCCGCCGGGAAGAACACCGCATTCCTGCGGCGACTCATCGAGGCTCAATACACGTCGTCGCCCGGTTTGTAGTCGTAGAACAGGCGGGCCACTTCATCGCTCACGCGGGCTACATACTGTTCCTGAAAGCTGCGCAGTTGCGCCTGATCGGCCGAAATGGGGTGGTGTCGGGGATAGATCGAGCGGAACTCCTGCTCGAAAATCCGAAAGGCCTGTTTGGTCCCGTTCACGTCACGACTTTCGTAGACGTACACGTTGCCATTGGCGCGGCCGCGGTACAGCTCGGGGCTGTTTTCTTCGTAGAAATCGACTTCATCCAGGTCGATATGGATGATGAGGTCCGCTGGCAGGCCCTGCGCAATTTCGTGGGGCGAATCCCAGGTCCCGCCGACGGAATTGAGCCAGCGGCTGACGTTGCCACTGGGAACCGTG
>JBGSIP010000579.1:0-1541 GCA_041742495.1 Planctomycetaceae bacterium | reverse complement strand
TCCAACTACGAGTTGGGGGAAACCAGCCTGGGGAACGTCGATCCCACCAGCGCCACGATGAATCTGGTGCTGCTGGGCTTGCGTGGCGTGGCCACGAACGTCCTGTGGATGCAGGCCGTCGATCAGAAAGAGAAGAAGAACTGGGGCGGTCTGCGCGCCACGGTCGATTCGATCATTCTGCTGCAGCCCCACTATCGCCAAGTCTGGGAATTCCAGGGCTGGAATCTGGCCTACAACGTGTCCTCCGAATGGGACGGGATCTCGGACCGCTTTCACTGGGTGAAAGAGGGGGCCAAGTTCATGATTAAGGGGAGCGAGCGGAATCACAAGCTGCCCGAATTGTTCTACGAAACCGGTCGAATCGTGGGCGAGAAGATTGGCCGCGCTGACGAGCAGTATCTGTTTCGGCAGTACTTTCTGCACGATCCTGACCACCCACAGTACAACCACGACGTCGGCCCCAGCGATCCGCTGAATGCCAATGTCCCCCCCGATCTCGATCTCAACAAGGATGGTCGCGACAACTATCTGGTGGCCCGCGACTGGTTCCTGAAAGCGTCTGACGTGGCCCGTCTGCCCGGCGTGACGCAGCATCGCTCGGACCTCATCCTGTTTCATGCCCGCCCGCACATGCAGTTGATGAACATGGCGGCGGCGCGGCAGAAAGAGGGCAAATTTGACGAGACCACCCGCAAGGTGTGGGAAGATGCGTTCCACGACTGGACGCAAGTGTATGGCCAGGAACGATTCCGCGGCATCTTTGGCGGTACGATCATCCTGGAGGCGGACGAAGAGACCGTGAAGGAACTGGCGGCCGCCGACAATATGTCGATTGAGCAGAAGCGCCAGGAGATCGACAATCGCCAGAAGCGAGTTAACTACCCGTTCTGGCGGATGCGAGCCCAAGTGGAATCTCAGCGGGAGATGGAAGAGGCGCGCCGCGAACTGTATGAAGGAAAGCGGGTTTACCTGCGCCAGGGGGACTTTGTGCAGGGCTTTGAGCTGATTGATTCCGGAATGCGCAAGCTGGAAGCGGTGATCGGTCGGTTCCCGACCCTCAAGGAAGAAGAGACCATCATTGAGGAAGCGGTCAAGGCGGTGGTGATGTGGAAGAGCATCTTCGCCATTCGCCGCGAGCCCATGCCGGAGACCTTCCCGCTGAGGGAGATCTGGGATCAGAATCCGCAGAAGGCCGCTGAGTACGAAGATCTGTTCCGCGCCAACTACGGGGGATAGTGCCCTGGAGTTTGGGCGGGTCGTTCCGAGCAGATTCGACGCCGGTGGCTCCCATCGAGGGCAACTCGACGTTGGCTGCATCAACCCGGCCTCCGCCACAGGCGATTGACGCCTGCGGCGAGGGACCGTGGTCGTGACTCTGTGTGGTGACTCGGTGCCGTGACTTGGCAGCCTCGTTGATCACGCGCGATCTCTCGGCGCGATTCAGCGAGCTTCCCATTCGTGGCGGCAGAGGCGGCAGTGGAAGCCGACAATGGTCGCGGTCTGGCTGACCAGACTCGACTGTCGGCTGCCGAAACCTGTGT
>JBGSIP010000578.1:0-10160 GCA_041742495.1 Planctomycetaceae bacterium | reverse complement strand
GACACTTGTAATGGGAGCCGGCCTCTGGTGTGTGACTCTCCTGAGGCCTGTCTCCGTTCACTTGGCCCATCAGTCGCCTGCAAGAACAGTGAGTCGATTTCCGGCTTGGAGCCGGACCGGCTCTATTTGCTCTTGAGGTCCAACGTGATCTCGTTGGGGCCAGACACAATCTCCACGACGGTCGTATCGGGACGCTGATACTTGCGGGGGAGCAGTTCTTTGCCGGGATCGTTGGGAACCTCGTCATTGGGAATGACTTTGGAAACCGTCACGCTGTACGTTCCCAAAGGTGCTCCGGCGGCGGAGGAGGTGAACCGCAGCACGAACTTGCCCTGTGCATCTGTGTGCGCCAGGCACGTACGGCCCGTTCCGGACTGAGGGGAAAACATGACCTCAGCGTGCTCCACAGGAGCTCCATCAAGGGTCACAACTCCGGTAACCGCGTGCAGGTCAGGCTCGTCGCTTGCGCACGATGCGCACAGCAGGCAACTGGCCAGCAATAGTGTCCAACGCATTTTAGAATTCTCCCACGGCATTGCCGTCGTTGCGCAACAGAAGGTAGTCGTAGGTTGAGTCTGCGATCGGCAGCACGCCGTTTGCTTCGGCGAACTTGTAGTTAATGTTCTCGCTCAGGAAGCGGACTGACCCGTCGACGAGAGCAAACTGAGCGCCCCCTTGGTGCTGGCTGTTGAAGTTGAGTTGGCATTCGTTGTCATTGGTTTTGGCAGGGTTGGTATCGATATTGTCCATCAGGGTGGAGTTGATCCCTGATGCCCCATAGCCCATGACGCCGCGGGTCCAGTTGCGGCAGGCGGTGTTGAGATTCCCGCCGCCAGACTGGACGCCAATCCACTGTCCCGCGCCGCAGAGCTTGATTGTGTTGCGCACCGAGTCAAACAGTTCTGAACCGCGTTCGCCAACCATGATCACGTTCGACGTCCCGTCGGTGACATCGGCGAAGCGGATTGGCGTGGTGTTGTTCCCGTCAAGAATGGACATACCGCCGATATCGGCGGCACCGCCGTTTTCGCCAAGGCCTTGGCTACCGGGGGTGCATGCACGAACGCGCGCCTTGCCAGGCCCGCGATTAATCACGTAGTTCGAAAAGCCGAGTCCGCCCGCATTGGCCTCTGCCCCTGCGTCGGAGGGGCATTGATAGACATTGATCACAGTGGTGGCCAAGCCGGTTCCGGCGGGCGCCGCACGGTGATCAAAGGCGCGCTGGGGCTTGTTCAGGTCGAGCTGATCGTACAGAGGACCTTGCTCAATGTAAGGCAGGATGAATGTTCCCCAGCCAAAGCCATTCTGGCCGGCGCTGCCAATGGAACCGGGGGGGAACATTTCGTGGACGTCGCTGTAATTGTGCATGGCCAGCACAATTTGCTTGAGATTGTTCTTGCAGCTAGAACGGCGGGCGGCTTCGCGTGCCTGCTGAACAGCGGGGAGCAACAGCGCCACGAGGATCGCGATGATCGCAATGACGACGAGTAACTCAATTAACGTGAACGCGCGACGTGGTGAAGCAGTGAGCATGGTTGACTCCAGTAGAGATAGGGGGCACAAGAAGACAAATCTGGCAGCACGGCAAGGGACTCTGCAGAGCAGAGGAACGTGTTCATTTTGACTGTCTAAGGGCCGAGGCTCTTGGCAAATGACCAGGGTAAATAGCAGAGGTGCAAGGCAGTGGTCGGCCGCGGGACGGGTGAATTTATGCGATGGTTGAAACGAGAAGCAAGCTGAGTGATGCAGCGAACATGTTGGCTGCAGGTTGACAGTGTGCAGCGTGAGGAGATGAATTGCAGGCAGGCGACTCACGCCGCCGTGCCAGTGTGGTACCGATGGCGTCTTACAGGTACAGCAGTTCTTTCAGGAGTTGATTGCCGGTCTGGGGTGGTTGCTGTGCGGCAGCCGGATGTGGCGATCGCTCAATCGCGTGCGCTGCGGTGCCGACGCAGGGCAGGCAATCCGCGGCGAGAGTCAAGCGCGGGGTTGACATGGGTTGGGTGATGCGATTCTGAAAGCGGATTGCAACTGACAAGTACACGGCCTGAGGCGACGTCATGGTTCAATGGGGCGTGGATGACGCGCGGGAGGATGATTGCTTTCCAGGAGGGCAACAATCTCAGCGGGGGTGAGGGCGCCTTCCACAATTACGAGTTCGTCGAACTGCCCGCGAAAGTACTTCTGCCGCTTATTGGCGCGGCTATCGATGAATCGGCCGAGCGTGACAGGGGTGGCCTGGCCGTCGTCACCGGCTGTGGAAACGTGTTGCGACATGCGGCCGGTGATCGATTCCAGGCGACCGTCGACATAGAGCTTGACGTGCGTTGTGAGATCCGCATCGTGGCCGCCGTAGAACACTGCGGCGACGTGATGCCAATCGCCATCGCTCAGATCGGTACTGCCGATGACGAAGCCTGATCCCAAGTCGACGCGGAGCGCGCCCAGTTGTCCTTGGAAATCGAACCGGTTGAGCGCGATCTCCCATTTTTGCCTAGGCTCGCCGCGGCCCCAACTGACGAGGCAGCCGGCGTTTCGAGCGTCGTCCACCTCAAGCGGCGCCCGAACCCAAAAGGCGGTGGTGCGGGCCCGGCTGCCGGTGACACCGGCATAATCTGTGATAGCGAATTCGCCTTGGCCATGCAGCGTGAGGCAGGCTCCGAAGACTCCGGGGACACTTTGAATGGGCTCAGGCCGGTCTTCCCCGCGATCGCGACGATGAAGCTCCAGCGAGTAAGTGCCGGAAACGTCGCTGGTGATCGCGACATGTCGTTCATCGAACGTCCAATGGACGACACTTTCGCGTACGGGAGGAATGGGGCGGGGGCGACGAAAGGGGGCGGCTGAGAAGGGGACCCGGCGGACGGAATCGGCCGCGAAGAAGAAGGCTTCCTGCTCCCGCACGACGCGGGGATCGGCGTTCAGGAGAGAACTGCTAGTGGCTTCGACTTCGCCTTCGAGGACGTGCAGTGCCGTGCCGCCGTCTCGATTCACCTGCAGGCCAAAGGATGTGCCAAGATCGCGGATGTGACCGGAGGGAGTATAAACGACGAACCCGTCGGCGTGTTTCGGGACATCGACAGCCACGCCGCCATAGGCCAGGAACAGGCGAAAGTCGCTCTCGGAGGTCAGTTCGGCGGGGCCAGTGACAGTCATGCAGGTACCGCAATCGAAGAGCAGTTCCCATTCGCCAGCGGGAAACTGCCAGGTTCCCAGTAGCAGCCGATCTCCGGCGGAGAGGCCGGGCTGCTGAAGCGTGGCGCGGGTGATGGTGGCCACTTGGGAACGCAAGGCGGTTGGCGAGTGCTCGGCGCTAAGCGGCGGTTTTTGATGGGGCGGCTGCCCGATCCACACTGCGGCAAGAATCGCAGAGATGACTGCGACTCCCGCGGATCCTAGAAGGAACCAGCGCCGGCTGGAAAAAACGGGGGCGATGGGGCCTGGTATGCGGACTTCGACGTCCGCGGGGAACTCACTCATGAGCATGGCTTCGAACGCCATTGCGCGGGCGAATTCCTCCCGTGCGGCTGGACTGCGCTCCAGCAATTGTTGCAACTGATGCAGTTCGGCGGCGTCGAGGGGGCCTTCGCTGACGAGTTGGGCGACGCGTGCCAGGTGCTGTTGGGTTGCCGGATCGAGCTCAGGCATGTCTGAACCCCTTCGCCAGCTTTTGCTCGACGCACGCCCGTAGGGTTTGCCGCAGCCGCATCAGTACTTGTTTGAGGGCACCGGCGCTGCGATCGAGAGAGTGGCTGATTTGCGCGATGGTCCGTCGATCGAAGTAGTAGGCCTGCAGGATTTCGGCGTCGCGGTCGCCTAGTTTTTCAAGGCATTCCCGCAGCGCGGACTGCCGGGTTTCGAAGTCGCCGAGGACTTGTTCAGCGTCCACAGACATGTTCTCAAGGAGGCTTTGGGAAAAGGTGGCGTCCTTGCGAGTACGCTGGCGTCGCAGGTGCGAGAGGGTTTGCAGGTACGCAATCCGGAAGGCCCACGACTTGAAGTTGGTGCCGGGGAGGAAGTGATCGATTTTTTCCCAGATGACCAAGTTGGTTTCCTGGAGGATGTCGTGCGCCGCGGACCGGTCGGGGTGCATGCTGAGGATGTAACCCAATAGCGCACCTTGAGTTGCGCTGATCTGGCGGATCGCTTCGGACCGGTCGGCAGGATGGTTCATGAGGTTAGATGCGTGGATGCGACGGTCGGTTAGGGGCAAATCAGAAAAAATGATCGGAATTGGAAAGACCGCAGGGGTGGCCAGCGACCAAGGTCACCGGTCGCCCGGGTGGGCTATGGTTACGATGGTGTGTCGAACCGCACGAGGGCGGATGACCACCGCGACGAGCGGCACCAACTGGGTCGATCCCGTTCACGACGCCGCGGGCAACCTGACAACGGGCCCCAAGCCGGGGGATGAGGCGACGACACAGAAGTACGTGTTCGATGCGTGGAATCGGCTGGCCAAGGTGACGGATGGGTCCAAAGTGACGATCGCCGCGTATGAATACGACGGCCTGAACCGCCGGATTGTGAAGGAACTCTACACCGGCGGCACGCTGACCCAGACACGGCATGCGTACTGGGCCGACAGTTGGCAGTTGCTCGAAGAGCGCGTCAATACGGCCACCACCGCCGACCGCCAGTGGACGTGGGGCACGCGGTACATCGACGATCTCATCCTCCGCACCCGCGACACCGACGCCAACGGCAACGGCACGCTCGACAACTCTCCGCAAGCCCCGAACGCACCCTGATCCTGTTTGCCGCTACCGGCTACTCTATGTGCCGGCCAAGAGGTGAGGCTGCCGCAGGCACCGGGTGCAGGGGCCAGCCCCTGCCAGTACAACCCGTACGGCAAGCTGCAGATTCTGGACGCCAACTTCACCGCCGACAGCGACAACGTGTCCGACGTCGACTGGGAACACACTTTTACCGGTCGGCAATATGACCGGGAATCCGGCCTGTACCAGTTCCGGAACCGGTTTTACGATAGGTCAACAGGACGGTTCGTGAATCGTGACCCGCTGGGGTATGTCGATGGGGCGAATGTGTATCGGGCGTGGTTTGTGGTGGGTGAAGCCGATCCATTTGGCTTGATACCAGGTATTGGAGTGATTGGCGCCGATCCACAGCCGCCATGGCTTCCTACGGACCGTGGCCCACCGTTGAGAGATCCCGGGTTGTGCGGAAATCCTCTAACTGGATATGGGCCTTGTCCGCCGAGACGTGGTTCGGATTCTCTTCCGATTGATCCTCTCGATTCTGATTCCGCAACATGTCGCATTTTTTGTGCGGAGGGGAAAAACCGGCAATAGCTGCGTGGACAACATGTCGGGTGGTGACTTCCATGTCGATCTATATTCTAATAGCGACGGAGAAGTAAGCACCGGAAAGGGAGGCGACACAAGCGTCGTCAATGCTCCGCGAAGCCCAACCGCGTTTGATCCTTCACGAGGAGACACTGAGATATGGATAACTTACGATGGAGAGATGAAGGCGGGTTCCGGAAGACGCAAGCTTTGCGCGGATGCAACATATGCTGAGATTCTTTCGTGCCTAAAGGCAATGGACAACCCACGGTCTCCTTACAACCCGATTACAAATAACTGTCGCCAAGATATCAATAAGAAGACAATATCTTGTTGCCTCTCCGGCTTTTCAGAAACGAGTACTCGGTGAGCGAGTGTGCACGCACTAGTCAGCATCGACAGAAGCATCGAGATGGGCGGTACATTCCATGGTAGCCCCCAAAGCAAATCGTATTGTGCTCCTCGGATTGCTTTGTGCACTCGCAGCGATTGTGTTTGCTTGGAATGCACTTTCCAAAATAAATGAGTTCGAACGGAACACCAACGCGGCCAAGGCGGCATGCGTGGTCCTTCATGAGTTTGTATATAAGAAGAAGCGATGGCCTCGGGATGAGACTGAGGTGCTCTCTGAAGTGAATGCCGGTACCAGCTTCCTCGCATGGCCAAGAGATCACGAGCAAATATTGTCGCGCGTGACCATAAGGTACGATACAACGATAGATGCCGTGGCCGCCTCGCGATCTAGGACTTTTCCGTACCTCACGCCGACAATGCCACTTGCGGATAGCTATTATGATGTCCTACAACGGGTAATTGACGAATGCCGTGCGATACATGCTTGTGAGTTGCCAATTGAGCCACAGTAGAGCCTGTTTCACAATCCGCGGCCAGTTACTCCCCCGGCCAGCATAGCTGAAACCGCTCCGAATGCCGAATTGACGGAAAAGTCCATGTCGTCAGCCCAACTGACGGTTCCACTTATGTCGGACTGGGTAGTATGACGAGGCTAGCACCATAGCGGATCAGTATGACCGGGGCAGGCCAAAGGTACGTTTGCTTCAAGAATTCGAGCTCGAATAGTTTCACGGGGTACTATTGCTATATGGAATACCTTATATTCTGGATCGCTATCTCTATGGCAGCGTGGATCTCGGCGGAGGTCGGCCCTCGCACCCGCGGTGTACGAGTGTTTCTCCAGGGAATTGTGACAATTGTGCTCGTAGTCTCTGGATTCAGTCTAGGCCGCTTTACACAGCAACTGCAGGGCAATAGCGACTTGAATGTTGTGCTAAAAAACATGACATCCGGACTTGCCAGTATCTTATCCAGGCCGGATGATGATCTGACTGTACTAAGAGGGCGAGTTGAATTGCTCGACGCAGGCGTCACTGTTACTTACGAGACAACACAACCCTCAGTTAGCGCTGTGTCTCGATTTCTAGAAGCATATGGCATTGACTACAAG
This sequence comes from Planctomycetaceae bacterium, assembly GCA_041742495.1. GTDB lineage: Bacteria > Planctomycetota > Planctomycetia > Planctomycetales > Planctomycetaceae > JBGSIP01. The sequence continues at coordinate 3,389 of JBGSIP010000578.1, read as the reverse complement.
AGTTCAGATGCCGACCTCGCGAGCACCAATTGATATGTATGAAGCCGATTGATATGGCCAGCACGCTGGGCGGGGCCACGGATGGCGGCATTCGCAGCATCACGCGGGGGTATGACACGCTGGCGCGCGTCAACAAGGTGACCAGTCATGGCAACCAGACCAGCGACCTGGCGAATACGAGCAACGTTGCCAATCAGCTGACGTTCTTGTACGACCAGCTTTCGCAGCCCCTCGTTGGCAATCAGTCGCATCAGGGGGTGGTCACCGGGACAACGCCGAAGGTACAAAACACTTACGTACCTCACAGCCAGCGGCGGCTTCTTGACGAATGGAGCCCGCATGTCGGTGCTCAGATATCCCAATCTGCGGCAGATCTTCTACGACTACGGCACGGCCAACAGCCTGACCGATCGGCTGTTGCAACCGTGGCGGGTGCGGGAGACGAACGGCGCGGGAGCGATTCTGGCCGAGTACTCGCTGACGGGTGGCGGGTCGGGCCAACCACAGCCTTTGAGTAGCGCCCCAGATTCAGCGACTGGCTGGTCCGCTGCACGGGAGCAGTCCGCGGACTCCGGTAGGATCTGATCGATGCGAAGCAATGCCGAACAAATGCCAACTGCTCCGAACTTGTGGGGTAGGATGCGGATTGTCGAGGTCGCCATCTGTGCGATTGTCGGCGTTACGGGCTACTCGATCGGTGAGAAGTCGACTCCCACGCGTTCCCCGTCGACACCCACGCCGAGTCCTGTACATGCCTGTACGGCATCGAATATTCCGCTGGACGGTTGGATTGGCTTCATGTCCATGCCGCCGATCGACTGGCCCAAGATGGAGCGATTCTACCACTACGGAAAGCCGACGTCAGATATCAAAGATGGATACCTCGTGGGAACGACTCATCCCACCTATATCCCGTATGGAAGGTCGCTACTCGACGATTCACTTGAGATCTGGCAGCTCAAAGCCTCCGCGAAATGCCGGCCTGACGACGGCGAGGTAGCCCTCGATCTGACGGAGCAAGACACGGATCATGACGCGATCAGGCTACCTGTCGTCGGGCTTGTGACCACATTTGGTGAGTCCGACTTCACGTCTGAAGAGTTCTCAAGGCCGCCAGAGGTTGCTGTTTTCCGGAACGGTAGGGATGTAATCGCCATTGATTTTGGTGAGCGAGTGGTCCGCTGGTATGAGTTCTACCCCCCTCGGAAGGATCATTGAGATCAACACCGCCCCGGGTGGGCTATGGTTACGATCGCGTATCCAACCGCACGCGGGTAGAAGACCACTTGGCCGAGGCGGCCAGCGTGAACCTTGATGAGCAGTATGTCTACGCTGGCCATGTCGTCGGCCATCCAGAGTGTATTTGCCGGGAGCAGGCCAATCACAATGCCCAGCATCGCAATGCCCAGTGACCGCCGATGGGGAGAACTGCGCCGCAACCAAACCAACCGGCGAACTACAACGAACGAGCGCGACTCAATAACGAGCTACTTTTCGCTCAGTTTGTACGAGTCCCATTTGACGAGTTTCGAAAGATCCTCCCGCTTCATAAAACCCAGCAACAGCGGGAGGAGCTGTTCAGAGGATTCAAGCTGAGTTGTTTCGGCGTGACACCGTTGCGAATCGACAATCCCGGTCCATGACGCGACCAGTTCGCCTTCTGGTGTTGGCTGGCGCATGACCATCAAGAACGTTCCGACTCCCTCACGCACTTCGTTGAAATCAAAGCGCGGCCGAAGATTGGGATCGTTCCAGCCTGCCTCCTGGAACAGTCTCGTCACCAGTTCCTCATCGACCGTGTCATATTTCCCCTGCTTTTCGGGGATCGTGAGCTGAGTCGTCGCATCATACACGCTGCTATAGAGCACCAGCGGCGTGTCCGCGGCAGGCGTACCCCCGGTCGATTTCTGGGTTGTGCTGCTGGTGTTCCCCGTGTCGGTAGCAGATGGTTGACACCCCGCACAGGTCACCATCAATAGCAGCAGCAGGCTCAAGAACCGGTTCATTCCATGTCTTTCGTGGGAGTTGGCAGACTGCGGACGGCAGTCGGGTATTAGCAAGTTATCGCGACGAATCATCCAGGTTTACAATCACGCGGTGCAGGCCGCTCAAGCCAGAATCTCGTGCAGCACATGTCCGTGCACGTCAGTCAGCCGGCGATTGGCACCGTTGTGATAGTAAGTCAGTCGTTCGTGGTCGAGCCCCAACAGATGCAGGACGGTCGCATAAAAGTCGTACACAGTGGCGACGTTCTCCACCGCCCGGCGACCAAATTCATCCGTCGCGCCATAGCTCACTCCACCCCGGATGCCGGCACCCAGCATCCACGTGGTGAAGGCATCGGGATTGTGATCCCGACCGCTGGTGCCATCCTGATGGGTGGGCATGCGGCCAAACTCGGTACACCAGATGACCAGCGTGTCGTCGAGCAAACCCCGCTGCGCCAGGTCGGTCAGGAGGGCGGCGGTCGGCTGGTCGAAAACGGGGCCATGCCGTTCGTAGTCTGCCTGCAGCGTTTTGTGCGCGTCCCAGTTCAGTAACCCATCAACGGCACTCGCCCGCGAAGCGCAATACAGGCTCACAAAGCGCACATCGGCCTCGAGAAACCGTCGGGCCAAGAGACAATTGCGTGCATATGCCGCTTTGAGCGGATTGACATCCTGTGTTCCATACAGGGCGTGCGTGGCCGCCGATTCGTGGCTCAGATCGCTCACCGCGGGGCCGGCCAACTGCATGCGCGCCGCCAGTTCATAGGCGGCAATGCGGGCTCGCAGTTCGCTGTTGCCCGGCCGCGCTGCCGCATGGGCCTCATTGGCGGCCTTGAGAAACTGACGTGTGGCCGCGTCGGTGGCGGGAGAAATCTCCGCGGGAGTCGGCAGGTTTCTCAGCGGCTGCTGAGCCGACATGGTGACCCCTTGATGGAGGGCGGGCAGAAACCCGTTGCTCCAGTTTGCCTTGCCGTTTGGCGGTTCCCCGCGAATGTCCTGAATGGCCACATACGTCGGCAGGTTCTGATTGAGCGTCCCCAGCGCATAGCTCACCCACGCCCCGGCACTGGGAAATCCCTCCCGGGTGAAGCACGAATTCATGTTCACGCAGCCGGGGCCGTGCGTGTTGGTGCGCGATGTCATGGAATGCACAAACGCCATCGCGTCCACATGCTTCGCGAGATGCGGCAACAAAGACGAAATCGGTTTGCCCGTTTCCCCGGCACGCACGAAGGGCCATGGTGACTTCATCAGGTTGCCGTTCTTCCCCTGGAACGACACTTCTGCCTCTCCACCCGGCAGCGGTGTGCCGTGATATTTCGTCAGGGCCGGCTTTTCATCCCACAGATCAATATGGGAGGCCGCGCCGGGGCAGAAAATCTGCAGTACGCGGCGGGCTTT
>JBGSIP010000577.1:0-1829 GCA_041742495.1 Planctomycetaceae bacterium | reverse complement strand
GTTCCACCTGCTTGGGGTCGAGCATGCGCTGGCGTACGAAGTCGCGGATCAGTGTGACATCCCCTGACTGTCGCAACAGATAGCCCAGCAGCCGCCAGGGGAGTTGGCCACGGCTGGCGAGATTTCCCGGCGGGGCCTGGCGCAACTGATTGAACTGCGACTCCTGCCAATACTGACGATCCGGGCTGCGGGTCGGCATTTTCTTCTTCAGCGCCTTCTTGGCGCGAATCAGATTGAAGTCTTTCGTGTCCTCGGGGATCTGGTCGTATTTTTCCTTCCAGCGGAAGTAGCGCACGTCGTCTTCATGCGCCAGGGCGTAAACAAATCCCACGGAGTCAAACTGCGGTCGACCCGCGCGACCAAAAATCTGATGCGCGGTGCTGGCTTCAATGAGCTTCTGTTTGCCTTTGGGTCCTTTGAGCAGCGTGGTCATCACCACACTGCGGGCAGGCAGGTTGACGCCGGCGGCGAGTGTTTCCGTACACACGGCCACCGAGAGCAGCTTTTGTTCAAACAGGTCTTCGACCACCCGGCGATAGCAGGGGAGAATGCCCGCGTGGTGGACCCCCACGCCGCGCAACAGCAGTTGTTTCAGTTTGGGACCGGCACCGCGCGACCAGTTGACTCCGTCGATCGCGGACAGCAGGGCCTTTTGCTGCCCCTCTGCCAGCAGTGACTTGCCTTTGAGCTGTTCCGCCACCGACCAGCATTCCGACCGCTGGAAGCAGAACAGCAGGGCCGGCGTGCGACGGAGACTGTCATCCCCTTCCGCCATCAGTTCCATCTGTTCTGTGAGCAACTGATCGGGCACCCAGCGAAACTCCAGGGGCACGCGGCGCTGCGTCCCTTCCACGCGGTGCAGACGGCGGCGGTGGTGTTTGGCCAGCCACACCAGAAATTCGCCGGCGTTGCCCACCGTGGCCGACAGAAGCATGAGCCGGATGTGCGCGGGCAACATGCCCAGCGTCAGTTCCCAAACCACACCGCGTGAGGTGTCGTTGAAGCTGTGAAACTCGTCCATCACCACAGCCGACACGTTCTCAAACAAAGAACGATCCTGCTGCAGCAAGCGGTTCAGCAAAATTTCGGCCACGACGACGAGTATTCGCGCCTGCGGGTTGATCTTGCGGTGTCCGGTAATGAGCCCGACGTCCTGTTCGGAATAGCCCCAGGCGACTACGTGCTGCTGGATTTCACGAAACTTCTGCTCAGTGAGGGCAATCAACGGCGTGGTGTAGTAGGCCACGGTGTTCGTGCGCAGTGCTTCGTACAGCGCTGCCTCCGCTACCAGCGTTTTTCCCGTGCCGGTCGGCGCGCACATCAACACCCCGTGCGGCGCGGTGAACCACGCCAGCAGGGCTTCTTCCTGCACGGGATAGGGGGCAAACGGGAGCAGCGCGAGGTAATCGGTGCCGATGTCGTCGCGGGTTGGTTCAGCCTCTTTAGACACGCACACACCTGTCTGAATTGCGAATGCCCGGCAACAGGATTGCCCAGCCTTCGGAACGCTCGGCCAAGGCCGGGCACCCTTTGTCGCCGAACCTGTTCGTCATTCGCCGTGTCCCCGGCCGGGGCGACCTGGGCCGACCGACAGACGATTCGCGCCACTGCCGCAGATTTCGCGCTGTTTCCAGGCGATCCGGTTGCCTCACCGGGGCGGGCCACTGATGATAGGGAATCGCTGCACAGGTGGCGATGCCGCCGGTGTGTGCAGAGGGTGGTGCCACAGCGGCCGGGAATCCCGCCGAAGTCGGACTGTTGTCACCGTGCGGCGGCTGTTCCTGCGATTGCGGTGCGCAACCGGGTGGAGTTTCTGGCGGGCCGCATAC
>JBGSIP010000576.1:0-2344 GCA_041742495.1 Planctomycetaceae bacterium | reverse complement strand
GCCGCCAAAGCCGCCACCGGGCCCCGGTCCTCCGACGCCTCCCGGACCGCGTGAACCGGATCCCTGCCCCTGCCCTTGGACGCCTGGACCACCGCCGGCTTGTCCCATCATTTGCGTGCAGGTGGCCAGTTCATTGGCACTGAGCATCCCGTTGCCGTCGGAATCGAACATCATCATCTGCTGAACCATGGGATTGGAGGTACCGCCAGCGGACTGATTGTTCGTGCCCGGCATCCCGCCGCGATTGATGTAGTAGGAACGCACTTCCTGGGGAGTGACCGAACCGTCAGAGTTCTGGTCGAGCGTCAGCAAGGTCGACGAGGCGGAATTGATTTCTGCCGGTGAAAGGATGCCGTCGGTATTCTGATCGAGCACGCCAAACACCGGAGAACCGGGCGGATGCTGGCCCCCCTGCCCTGGACCTTGTCCTTGACCGCCGGGGCCTCCCTGTCCACCAGGACCGCCGCCGCCCGCACCTGGTCCGCCGTTGGGTGGTCCGGCCCAGACCATTCCCGCCAAACCGACACACAGCGCAAGGCCCAGCACGTGATTGAACTTCACCATGGCGCAACTCCACTGGAGAGAGGAAGTGGTCCGCTTGAGAATGCGATCTCAGACCGCCGACAGGCAAGAACCGCCCCGAGGTGACGCCCGCACCTCGGTCACCTGCTGCGATCTGCGGCAGTCCTCAGCGGCTGCGACCATGAAACCCGGCCGGAAACGCCGAGTTCTGGGGAATTCCCGCGGGTCAAGAAATCGCGGTCAAGAAGTTTGGGGCTGTGGCACTGGCCAGAGCCGGCGCGCAACCTCTGCGAGACATTCTAGAAAGCCCGCCACCAGACTCGCTGTGCATAGCGACGCGACGGCCGTCCCCGCGGGTCAATACTCGCGACGCTGTCGTGACGACGGAATGTCCATCGCCTTGCGGTACTTGGTCACCGTGCGGCGAGCCAGTGTGTATCCCTGTGCGGCCAGCGCATCGACCAGCGCGTCGTCGCTGAGAGGATCGTTCTTATCCTCGTTGTCCACAATTTCCTTGAGCTTCAGCCGGATAATGTCCCAGGCCACTTCTTCGCCGTTGGCATCCGTGGTGCCGCCGCCAAAGAAACGCTTGAGGGGAAACATGCCACGGGGCGTCTGCACCCATTTGTCGTCGACGGCACGAGAAATCGTCGTGACGTGGACGCCCACCTGATCGGCGATCTGCTGCATCTTGAGGGGGACGATGAACTCTTCCCCTTTCTCCAGAAACTCAGCCTGATAGTCGACGATCGACTGCGTGACCCGCTTCAGCGTGGTGTAGCGCTGTTCGATCGATTCGATCAGCCACTTGGCCGCGTCCACCTTCTTTTTGATGTAGGCCTTGGTTTCCTGGTCGGGGTTTTCCCGCAGCAGCTTCAGATATTTCTTGGAGATGCGCAGCTCGGGAACGCGTTCGTTTTCCAGCCGCACCACATATTTGCCGGCTCCGTCCACTTCCACCATGACGTCGGCCGTCACCGTGCGATTGACGGGCGATTCATAGCCGCGGCCGGGATTGGGATTCAGGGTCCGGATCACTTCCAGCGCGTCTTTGATCAGCTCGAGTGAATACCCGGTCTTGCGGCTGATCAGAGGTAGGCGGTTGGCGGCCAGATCTTCTAAAAAGTCGGAAATCAACGTGCGAACCACATCGCGCAGCGGTGTGGTATCGCGCAACTGCAGCAAGAGACATTCCCGCAGATCGCGCGCTCCAATCCCCGGGGGATCGAGTCGCTGGACGAGGGCGAGCGCTTCGCTGGCCTGTTCAATCGTCAGGCGTCGGCCGTAGACCTGCAGGATCTCTGGCAGCGTTCCCTGCAGACGACCCGCCTTGTCGAGATTGAGGATCAGGTATTCCGCAAAGTCGTGGACTTCGACAGCGCAATCGAAGAAGTACAGCTGTTCCAACAGGTAGTCCTGCAGCGACTGCGGCCGCGAGACAATGTTGGAAATCTGGTCGTGCGCGCGATCCCCCTCCTCGGACACACGATTGGACGAGATGCGGGCCGATTCTGACACATTGTCGTCGGGCCAGTCCTTCGACATTTCCAGCAAGCGTTCGAAGTCTGCTTCGTTGCTGTGATCGGTATCGACCACCAGTTCCCGCTGTTCGATTTCTTTCCGCGGTTCCGGGTCGATCGGCGCGCCATCGCTGGGCTCAGGAGGAGCATCGTCCCGGTCACGCACCGCCAGTTCGAGCACCACGTTCTCTTCGAGTGCCTGCTCGATGCGTTCCTGCAGGGCCTGAATCGGCAACTGCAGAATTTCCATGGACTGGATCATGCGCGGAGCCAGCTTCATTTGCTGGCTCATCTTCATTTGC
>JBGSIP010000575.1:0-5223 GCA_041742495.1 Planctomycetaceae bacterium | reverse complement strand
GCTGGTTGGTTGCGTCCACTGCCCCCCGCACCGATGGTTGCCGTGGAGGTCCCGGCTCCGCAGCCGCCGCTGCCCGTGGAGCCCAAGGTGCCGACCGTGGAGGAAGAGCGAGCAGCATTGCTCGCGGCGGCCGGGGATGTCATCGAAATTCCGCTGGGAGCCGGGAAAACACCTTTTAGCACCGAGGTGTCGGCGAACGTCGTCTGGAGCACCGCAGAACAGCGGGGCTATTTGCAGTTCACCGGGGTGCCCGTGAATGATCCCCAGGTGGAACAATACCAATTGTGGATCATTGACCCGGCTCGCGATGACGAACCCATCGATGGGGGAGTGTTTGATATCGCCAGCACGGGCACCGTGATCGTGCCCATCAGTGCCAAGCTGCAGGTCGTCGATCCGCGGGCATTTGCCATCACCATTGAGCAGCCAGGCGGAGTGGTGGTGTCGACGCAGGACCGGCTACCCCTGATCGGCATGGTCCCCGCGCGGGCGGGTTGATGGGTTGACCGCTGCACGAAGGTGACGGGGATGGGTGATCGACCCTTGCCTCACGGCTGGACGAGCCAGACGTGGCTCCCAGTGATCTGTTGGGCGAAATTTTGCGGTCCGGGTGTGTCTGTCGGCGAACTAAGGTATGGCGGTAGCATCGGTGACGCGATCGTCGTCAGGCACAGCCTGATCTACGACGGCTGTGGCGATGCAGCGTGACATTTAGTGCTTGGCGAACCACTACTGGTCAAGTTTGTTGTTCTTCGTCGGCAGAGTGGCCGTCGTCGGGGGTGGGCTTGCCCGTTGTGGCGGGAGACCTTCGAAAGACGGCGACGACGTCTTCCATGGGCACCACAAACAGCAGGTTATCCGGTTCAAAGTCGACCGGGATGGCCTTGCCGGGGTGGAAGAGCACCTTGTCGTATTTGCGGACGGGGAAGTCTTCCCGCTGCAGGACCTCGGCGCTGACTTCGACCACTCGGCCGGTGATGGTGGGAATTTCCGCCGCATCGGGCAGGACGATTCCGCCGCGGGTCTTGTTGCGGCTTTCGTCCTTGCGGACCAGGATGCGCGGGCCGAGGGGTTCGACAAAATCGTTCATGAGGTTACCTGTCAGCTTGCGTGCGCCGGATGATCCAGAGCACGCAAGAAAGAACCATTCCAAGGACATTCGCAGTCGTTCGGCAGAGCACCTCTGACTGCCTGGAAATGCCCACAGTGAGACGCTGAGAATAGCGGTCGCCTTACGGGCGAAGTGTCGCGTGGAGCTGGTCTGCCAATTCGACTGCAGCGAGAACGCATCGAAAAGTGCTGCAATCACTGTTCCAAATTGTAGAGATCCGCCAGGCCGCGGCCCACGGTGAACATGCCGTTGACCAGTAAGGTATTTTGGCATCGTCGGTTACGGCGGGAGGGTTGGTCTGTTGCCGAGCGGACTTGCGGGGAAGAACTGCGAGAGTGCCGAGGAACTTCGGGCAATTTCGCGTGAAAGTTGCTTGAGACTTGGACCAAGTCGGGAGGGCTGCTTGACGCCTGCTAGCGCATGCGGTCCCCTGATCTCGAGTTACCGACCTTGGCAGGTCAACCATTCGCGAGTTTCGGCCGTTCCAAAGTCTGAAAGCGGCGACGATGTTCGACGAAGTGATTGCAGTCCTGCGGCGACATGATCTGTCCCGGCTGGAAGAACTGCTGGCACTGCGTGATATTGACGACACGGACCCGGAAGGCCGCAGTCTGTTGATGCACGCCATTCTGACGCCTGCGCCCAGCCTTGAGGTGGTGCAATTGCTGATTGACCGCCGCATCAGCATCAATTTTGCGGAGCCACATCAGTCGTGGACGGCACTGCATTTTGCCGCGCGGGATCAGCGACGGGAAATTGCCGGGTTGTTGCTGGCATATGGGGCGGAGGTCGATCCGCTGGACGCATTTGGCAACACTCCCCTGTGGCGCTGCGTGATGGCCAAGCAGCCCGACCTGGAACTGGTCCAACTGTTGCTCAACGCGGGCGCCAATGGCGACCAGAAGAACCGCTTTGGCATTTCGCCCCGCGACCATGCGAGCATGGCGGGAAAGCACGATCTGCTGGAGCTGTTTGCCTCCGCCGAAGCTGAGTGAGTGCGCCCGCCATCGGTGTCATTTGGGGTCGGTAGAACTGAGTTGGCAGGGCTGGGTCGGCAGGATGAGGCAGAGCGACGTGTTCGAAGCTCATAGGCTCTGTCAGGCGGTGTAGACCCAGTCGAGACCCAGATCGAGGGCGGTGGCGGAGTGCGTCAGGGCTCCGACGCTGATCCGGTCGACTCCTGTTTCGGCAATCGCACGAATTGTGGTCAGATTGACGCCGCCTGAGGCTTCCAGCAGAATTCGGGAAGCCGATCCCGACAATGCCGTGAGGCTCGCTGTGTTTGTGACCTGAGCGTGCGCAACGGGCGCGTCTGATTCGGCCGCATGGGGGAAGGCATCCCGCAGGTGGACGGCGGCGCGGAGATTGCCCAGCGTCATGTTGTCGAGCAGCACGCACTCCGGTTGAGCGGGGAGGACGGCGGTCAACTGTTCGAGTGTGTCGACCTCGATCTCGACGGGGAGCCCCGGGTATTGCCGCCGGGCATGCGACACGATGTGAGTGAGCTCTGCGTCGGGGTGTTCTGTTTGCCAAGCGGCGACGTGATTGTCCTTGATCAGGATGGCGTCGTAGAGGCCGCGGCGATGATTGGTCCCGCCCCCCATGCGCACGGCGTATTTTTCCAGATCGCGAAAGCCAGGGTGGGTTTTGCGCGTGTCCAGAACGACGGCCCGAGTGCCGCGCACCGCGGCGACGTATTGCGCGGTGAGCGTGGCGATGCCGGAGAGGTGCGTCAAAAAGTTCAGCAACGTGCGTTCGGCGGTCAGCAGGGACTGTACCGTGCCAAGGATGCGGGCGACCGGCGTATGGGCAGGCGGCGTAGCACCGTCGTGCCCCAGCAACGTGACCTGCAGGCTGTCGTCCACGGCCTGCGTGACCAGGGGAATCAGCGGCAGGCCGCAGACCACACCGGGCTGGCGCAACCGGACTTCGACCTGACCACGCAACTGAGGTGAGACGACCGCCAGCGACGTGACGTCACCGCATTCGTCAAGGTCTTCGGCCAGCGCCAAGGCAATCAGGAGTCTGGCGGCAGCGGTCTCGCGGGGACCAAATTCTGACGTGGATATCGGCATGCGGGCGGGTCGTCGCTTTCAAGTCATCAATGGCTACATGGGGACGTGACAGACTGCGTGGCTCGCGCGTGGAAACAAAGCAGGGGACGTGTTTCGTCTTGTCTCGTCCTGCCGAACGACACGACCTATCATCGGAGAGGGAGCCTTGCTCTGCAATGACGTGGAGGACGTGCTCGCAGGCTGATCACCGCTGCCAAAACAGGACCGTGTCCATGATCATTGGTGTGCCTCGGGAAGTGAAGCAGGATGAGTACCGTGTGGCGATGCTGCCGTGGGGTGTTGAAGAGCTGGTGCAGGCGGGGCATCGGGTGTTGATTGAAGCGGGTGCCGGACTGGGGAGCGGTATACCGGATGACGACTATCGTCAGCATGGGGCCGAATTGGTGTCCACCCCACAGGAAGTCTTCGCTCGGGCGGACCTGGTGATCAAAGTGAAAGAGCCGCAGCGGGAGGAATGGCCGCTGCTGCGGACGGGCCAGTTGCTGTTCACCTATCTGCATCTGGCCGCGAGCCGCGAGTTGACGGAAGCGATTCGTGACTCCGGGGCGACCGCGATTGCCTATGAGACAGTCCGGGGGAGCCAGCGCGATTTGCCGCTGCTGACGCCAATGAGCGAAGTGGCCGGTCGGATGAGCGTGCAGCAGGGAGCCAAGTTTCTGGAGCGGCCGCAGGAGGGTCGCGGCATTCTGTTGGGAGGCGTTCCCGGCGTTCCTCCCGCTCACATTGTGATTCTGGGCGGAGGGGTCGTCGGAAAAAACGCAGCGCAGATCGCCGCGGGATTTCAGGCGGACGTGTCGATTCTGGATATCAGCATCGATCGGCTGCGCTATCTCGACGACATCATGCCGCCGAACGTGAACACGCTGTACTCCGACCGTCATGCCATTCGCGAACAGTTGCAGCGAGCCGATCTGGTGATTGGCTGCGTGCTGATTCCCGGAGCTCGTGCTCCGCGACTGGTGACGGAGGAAGACCTGCGACTGATGAAGCCCGGGGCGGTAGTGGTCGATGTGGCCGTGGACCAGGGGGGCTGCTTTGAGACCACGCGTCCCACGACTCATTCAGACCCGACCTACATTCATTCGGGCATCGTGCACTATTGCGTGGCGAACATGCCCGGTGCCGTCGGCCGGACCAGTACCTATGCCCTGAACAATGCCACGTTTGCCTATGTCAAACGTTTGGCCGATCGCGGGTTGTCCGCGGCATGCGCGCAGGACGCTGGATTCTGCGAGGCGGTTTCGATTCACAATCGGCAGATTACCGCCGCACCGATCGCCAGCACGTTCGGGCTGCCGTTTGTGGAGTTCCGCGGTTGATCACCGCGGACAATGCCGGTCGCCGCAGATGGAGAGCATTGATCAATTCTGCTGATACTGGCAGGCTTCGACGACGTACAGCGGTTTTTGGCGGGCGTCCAACTGACTGATCTCCAGCCGTCCTTCCACGATGACGGCATCGCCATCCTGCAGCGATTGCAGCAGCGGATGGCCGACTACGGTCAGGTCACCCTGGTACGGGTCGGCTTCGTCTGCAAAACGGCTGTAAGTGAGCCGCGTTTCTCCAGCGGCGGTCTTGCGGACGATGCCCTGCAGCCAGCGATAGTGGTCGCCGTCGTAAGCGAACAGGCTGGCTGGAAGGTTGGAGGGTTCGAAACCGGCGGCTGTCGCCAGGGCGTTAGGCGGAGCCCCCGTGGCCGCGGCAGAGGGGTTCATGGGCATGGCGGCGGCCCGTTCGACTTCGTGTTTGACGGGCTGCAAATAGGAAGCTTGCGGGTCAAACGCGCCCCCCGGCGGGGTGATAGCACTGGTGGCAAATGGATCTGCGGGGGGAGGCGACTCCAGCGTACCCGGCAGTGGAAATCCGCTGGCGGGAGGGACTGGGAACCCGTTGTCGGCTGGCGGGGGCGACGGCGGACTGGAAGGGGTGGGTTGCAGACTGGGCCACGGTTGGGCGTCGAATTGTGTCTCGACCGGAGCGGTGGCGGTGGCGGTCGTGGTGGGTCGATTGCCTCCCGCGGTGATGATGGTGGTGGGC
>JBGSIP010000574.1:0-1753 GCA_041742495.1 Planctomycetaceae bacterium | reverse complement strand
ACTCTGCACGACGACCGGCCGGTCGTGAAGGTGATCGACTTCGGGATCGCCAAGGCCACCATCGGCCAGCTCACGGACAAGACCCTCTTCACCGGTCTCGCGCAGCTGGTCGGCACGCCGCTCTACATGAGCCCCGAGCAGGCGGGTTACAGCAGTATGGATGTCGACACACGCAGCGACATCTATTCGCTGGGCGTGGTACTCTACGAACTGCTCACCGGCCACACGCCGTTTGACAGGGACGCGCTCCGTAAGTCTGGTGTGGACGAGATGCGGCGGATCATCCGCGAAGTCGATCCACCGCGTCCCAGTGCGCGGGTCAGCACGCTGCAAGCGGCCGACTTGTCCACCATTTCCGAACGTCGTCATGTGGAACCGGGCAAGCTCAGCCAGCAACTGCGCGGCGAGTTGGACTGGATCGTCATGAAAGCGATGGACAAGGATCGGAATCGACGTTATGCGACGGCCAATGACCTGGCCGCCGATGTCGAGCGTTATCTCCACGACGACCCGGTCCAGGCTTGTCCCCCTTCGACCACCTATCGCTTCACCAAATTCGCACGCCGCAACCGAACTGCCTTGGTCACCACGGGGTTGGTCGCATTGGCGTTGATCGTTGGTACTGGAGTCAGTATCTGGCAGGCCATTCGCGCGACCAACGCCGAAGTGGCCGCCGTGGCCGAACGCGATCAGAAGGACCGTGCCGAGAAAGTCGCCTTGGCCGACCGAGATGCGAAGGTGCGAGCCGAGCAGCAAACCGCGCAAGCCTTGCGGACAGCCGAGAAACGTCTGCAATTCGGTCGTCAGGCCGTGGATGAGATGTATACGCAGGTGGCCGAGAAGTGGCTCGCGCAGAAGGCCGAGTTAACGTCGGTACAGAAGCAATTCCTGGAGAAGGCCTTGGCCTTTTACCAACAGTTGGCCACCGAAGAAAGTACCGACCCGACGGTCCTGTTCGAGACGGCCCAGGCCGAGCAACGGGTCGGTGAACTTCAAAACAAACTGGGGAAATATGCGGAGGCTGAAACTGCCTACCGCCGGGCCATCGATCTGTTCGGTCAATTGGCTCGCACGGAGCAGGACGCGGCGCAATATAACCAGGGACTGGCCAAGACTCATCGCAGCCTGGGATCGCTGTTGTTCGCGACCGGCGGACTCCCTGAGGCGGAGGAACAACAACGTCTCGCGCTCACCCTGTGCCAGGCCTTGGTCACTCAGTTCCCGGAGAACTCCCAGTACCAATTGGACCTTGCGAAGAGCCACGACGGACTGGGCGTAGTGCTGGCTGGAATAGGGCAGAAAGACCAGGCGCAGGATGCGTATCGCCAGAGCATTGCCCTATTGGAATCGCTGGTGCAACGCTCACCCGCGGACCGCGACCTGAAGTATTGCCTGGTCGGTACTCAAACGAATTTTGCTGAGAAGGTGGTGGCGAGCGCAAGCGTGGCGGAGGCAGAGAACATCTATCGCGGTGCCGCGAGTCGCGCCGCGGAATTGGTGGCCGACGATCCCGCAAACCCAGAGTATCGTGTTCTCCTTGGTGACGTCCTTTTCAAACAAGGCTGGAATCTGCAGTATCTGGGACGCGTTCCCGAGGCAGAGGGCATCCTGCGACAGGCGGTGACCATCAATGAGGGACTTGTCCGCGATTTTCCTCAGGTGCCCATGCATCGAGAGCAACTGGCGAATACACTCTCGGCCCTGGCGATGGTGCTGCGCAATCTCGCCAGGCTCGACGAATGGGAGCAGGTTC
>JBGSIP010000573.1:0-3923 GCA_041742495.1 Planctomycetaceae bacterium | reverse complement strand
GGCACCGACTTTGGGCCCGACGATGTGGCAGTGCATGTCAATGCCGCCCGCCATGACCACATCCCCGCGCACATCGATCTCGCGATCGGCGCGATCGTTCGCCGAAGGTGCCACCAGCCGGCCACCACGCAGCCACAGATCGCGACTCTCACCCGCCCAGCCCTGGGTGGGGTCGAAGACGCGGCCGCCTCGCAAAACGACGGTGAGGGGAGAACTCTCGGCCACGCGCGCAATTTCCTCGGACGAGTGATGCCAGCGGCATTCAAACAGTGACATCCAACCAACAGTACATCTCAATCCACAAACGGCGGCCGGCCACCACGTTGCTGACCGTCGGGTCCGCTATGGTGTCGCTTCAGCTGCCCCCCGGCAACTCCGCGCCGGGACCGGGAGCAGTTTTGTCCCGCCGGTGCCTGGGGAATCGCCCTGCCAAGGCTCAACAGATCGCCGCAGAATGTGACCCAACGCGTGCCCCCGCGATCCCCCTGGGGGCGAGAACCGCCGAACTGCCGATGAAGGGGCTCCGGCTGGGTGTTACAATTCCTCGCTGACTCCGGCCGCCGGTCCGTGGTGTCGAGCGGATGGAGGGAACCGGGCGGGACCGGAACCGTTGTCTACAGTCGCTGATCAACAGTCGCGGGCCGGCTAGCGCCGACTGCTCAGGGAGATGGTTGTCGATGGGGAACGAGGGGAGCGGATCTGGAGACACCGCGGAGTTTCGCGCGACCTCACTCCCGGACATCGGGCGTCAGCGTCCCCGGCGGCTGCGACAACATCGCTGGATCCGCGAACTGGTCAGCGAACACACGTTGAGTGTGCGGGACCTGATCTGGCCACTGTTCGTGCAAGAGGGACAGGGGCCTCCCACACCCATTCCCGCCATGCCCGGTGTCTCACGCTGGACGATCGATGGCATTCTCACCGCGGTTCAGCAAGCTGCGGACTGGGGTATTCCACTGGTCGCCATTTTTCCGGCGACCCCCGCCCACCTCAAAACACCCGACGCGCGAGAAGCATTGAATGAAGACAACCTCGTCTGCCGGACAGTGCGTGCGATTCGCGAATTGAATCTGCCAGTGGGCATCATGTGCGACGTGGCACTCGATCCCTATTCCAGCCACGGACATGACGGCCTGCTGGAACAGGGCCGGATCATCAACGATGCGACAGTCGAGGTGCTGTGTCGACAGGCCGTCGTCCAGGCCGCGGCAGGCTGCGACGTCATTGCGCCCTCGGATATGATGGATGGTCGCATTGGCGCAATTCGCGATGCACTGGATGCCGCCGGGTTCACGGACGTGTTGATCATGGCGTATGCGGCGAAATATGCGTCCGCGTTTTATGGGCCGTTTCGTGATGCGGTGGGTTCGCGATCGAACCTGGCGGGGGGCGACAAGCGGACCTATCAGATGGACCCGGCCAATGCCGACGAAGCACTGCGCGAGGTGGCACTCGACCTGGAGGAGGGGGCCGACATGGTGATGGTCAAACCGGGGCTCCCCTATCTGGATATTGTGGCGCGTGTCAAAATGCAGTTTCACCGGCCGACATTTGCCTATCAGGTGAGCGGTGAGTACGCGATGCTGCAGGCAGCCGGGCAGGCGGGCTGGCTCGATTTGAATGCGGTGATGTGGGAGAGCCTGCTGGCCTTCAAACGGGCCGGCGCGGATGGCATTTTGACCTATTTTGCGCCCGTCGTCGCCGCGCAACTCGCCGCGGACGGTCCCCGCTCTTCCGCTCAGGCTGGCTCATGAGTACCACCCCGCCGCGCATTGCCATCCTTTGTGAACGGTTCACCCTGCGGGGGAGTTGTCTGCACACGCTGCGGCTGGCGGACCTGTTGCAGAAACAGGGCATCGCCGTGTGCCTGGTCGTGCCAGACCTGGAGACGTTCCCCGCCCCCGCGCGCCAGCGGCATCAGTTTATTTCCGCTCCCTATTTGCGGACTCCGGGCATCCGACGCGTGGCAATGGCCAAAATCGAACGCCAGTTGCGCGAGTTCCGGCCGGATGTCTTGCACGTGCAGACCCGGCGGGCACTGTGGCTGGGCAATGAACTTTCGCGCCGCCTGCATCGGCCATATGTCGTCACCATTCACGACTATCTGCTGACGAATGAAATTCTGTGGCTCGATCATCGCTGGTGTCGGCGCCTCATCGCCGTGAGCGATTCGGTGCGGGAAGAGGTCGTCAATCAGCCCCGCATCAATCCCGAAGATGTGGTGACCATTCCCTGCGGCGTGGTCGATCCCGCGGTGGCCGAACCGCAGGCCTTTGAGCAGGAAATTCTGTCCCCCCAACGGGCCCCCGTGGTGGGGACGGCCGGTCCGCTGGAACCGGTGAAGGGCATTGAGTTTTTTCTGGACGCTGCCCGCATCATTGCCCGCGATCACGACACGGCTCAGTTCCTCATCAGCGGTGCAGGACCGGAAGAGGCCAAACTGCGCAAGCAGGCAGCGTCGTTTGGCATCTCGGCCCGAGTGACCTTTGCGCCCAACGTGGTCGACTTCTCCGGGTCACTCAAAGCCATGGACCTGTTTTGCCTGCCATCGCTGCAACAAGGACTGGGGACCATCATGCTCGAAGCCATGGCCTACCAGCGGGCGGTCATTGCCAGCAGCGTGGGGGGCGTGTTTGGAGCGGTCCGTCAGAATGAAACGGGGCTGCTGGTCCCTCCGTCGTCAGGCAAGGCACTGGCCGCCGCTGTGCTGGAATTGCTGGCCAACGTCCCCAAGGCCCGGCGGTTGGCCAAGGCAGGGCGAGACCTGATCCTGACCGAGTTTCGCGCGGATGACATGGTCGAGAAAACGCTCGCCATTTATCAGCAGATTCTCGATGCCACGCGCTTCGAGCAATCGACCGTGTTCAATTCCGGAGGCTCGCGCACAGGGGCCCCCCCCACGATCAACATCGGCAGCCAGTCGCGCTCCGCGGTGCGGCCAGCGCCACCTCCGTCGGGCACGCCGCCGCTTCCACCAGCCTGATCGCCAGCCGGGCCGTACTTTCGCGTGGCCCAGAGCAGCGATCGCTCCGCCGCCCCCCTCTCGCGATGGGCGACGCTTCCCACCACCTTCACTCACTTGGCTTCCAGCAGACAGGCATCGTCATGCGGGCAGAGATCATTGCGATTGGCTCTGAACTGACCACCGGCGCGCGATTGAACACGAACAGCCAGTGGTTGAGTGTGGAACTTGAACGGCTGGGTATCACGACGGCCTTTCATATCACCGTCGCCGATACCATGACCGATCTGGTACAGGTGTTGCGCACAGCGGTCGAGCGTGTCGATGTCGTGTTGATCACCGGCGGACTGGGGCCCACGCTCGACGACATCACGCGCGAAGCACTGGCCATCACCGCGGGAGAACCGCTGGTCCGCCATGCCGGCTGCCTGGCGGAGGTGGAAGCCTTCTTTCGCGCTCGCGGCCGCGAGATGCCCGCTCGCAATGCCGTGCAGGCTGACTTTCCCGCGTCGGCGACACCGCTGGCCAATCCGCTGGGCACAGCCCCTGGTGTGTGGATGACCATCCCCCGGGCCGATGGTTCGGCACTCGTCAGCGTGGCCGCCATGCCCGGTGTTCCGGCCGAGATGAAACCGATGTTCCTGAACGAAGTGGTTCCGCGATTGCCACCCTCTCCCGTCGTGCTGCGGAGTTTCAAATTGCAATGCTTCGGACACGGCGAGTCGTACACCGAAGCGCTGTTGGGAGACTTGACGGCGCGCGGCCGCAATCCGGAGGTTGGCATCACCGTCCATGACGCGACCATCACCCTGCGCATCCAGGCGTGCGGTGTCACGCCCGAAGAATGCGAGACCTTGATTGCCGCCGATTGCGCTGTGGCGCGCGAGCGGCTGGGAGAGCTGATCTTTGGCACCGACGAAGACGAACTGCACGACGTCGTCCTGCGCGAACTGGCCGACCG
>JBGSIP010000572.1:0-1872 GCA_041742495.1 Planctomycetaceae bacterium | reverse complement strand
GCCACGGACGCTCTCTGCCGCGTCGACGGCACTGGCAGCCACGTCCCCCGCCGCTGTGGACGCACGTGTATCGGCACTGTTGGATTCCACCGACGATCCGCAGCCATAGGACGATGTCGTTGGCAAATGCGTGGCTCTCTGTGCTGCGTGTTGCCTGCTGTTTGTTGCTTGCGTCTCACCGATCGCCGCTCCCCTGGAAAGTCTGAAGTCTCATGTTGCGAGATCCGGAAGTCCGACAGGCGGTCGACCAGTACCAGCTTGGTTTGCCGCGCACGCCGCCGGCCGGCCGCAGCGGAGAACTGCTGGGGCGTGGTGTGGGAAGTTCGCTGGAGTTTCAGGAATACCGAACCTACCTGCCCGGCGACGACCTGCGGCATGTGGACTGGGCCGCGTATGCCCGTTCCGATGCGCTGATGGTGCGGCTCTTTCGCGAAGAAATCAGCCCGCGGACCGACATCCTCCTTGATCGCTCGACCTCGATGGCCGTGCATGGCGGGGCCAAGGATGCACTCGCGGCACGCCTGACTGCCATGTTCGCCTTGTTGGCTGGTCGACTGGGAGGACAGCCGCGCATGCTGGTCTCGCGTGATGAGCAGCCCGTCACCGCGCTCTCTCTGGATGGTCTCGCCGTCGAACTGAGCCGCCCCCCCGGTGGAGCAGGGAGTCTCGCCGAGGCTCTCTATGCCGGCCGGATTCCACTGTCCCGGCAGGGGGTGCGGATCGTCATCAGCGATTTTCTCTTTCCACTCGATCCCGGTCGCCTGGTCCGCCAACTGGCCACCGGGGCCAGCACGCTGTGGATCATTCAGGTGCTCTCGGACTGGGAACAGCAGCCGACGTACCTGGGAGGGCGGCGGCTCGTCGATGTCGAGTCGGGTCAGGAGATCGATCTGCTGCTGCAGCGTCAGATGGTTACCGAATACCTGTCGCGGCTGCAGCGCGTGCAACAGGATCTGCGGGAAGCGGCCCGCAGCCATCAGGCCACGTTTTTGACGGTGACCGCTGAGCGTGGGCTGGCGGAAACGTGCCGTCAGGATCTGTGTACTGTGGGGGTGCTCCGTGTGGAATAGTCACGGGCCAACACGCCTCGCGCCAGGCGGCCTTGGCCCGGGAACTGGCCCTCATCATTCCGGCGGACCGAAGTCGGCATCCGCTACTGTTCTCATCTTGTGCCTGACGAGCCAACGGCGAATCCCGCTATGACTTTTGCAAATCCCTGGGGCCTGCTGGCACTCTTGTCGCTGCCGATCATCGCGGTGATCCACTTGTATCACCGTCGCTTTCCGCGGCTGGAGGTCGCCGGATTGCACCTGTGGGGCGAAGTCGCTCAAACTCGCTCGCCTGGCCGCACCCGCGAACGGCTCCCCATCACGCGGACGCTGCTGCTCGAGTTGCTGGCCGCGCTGTTGATGAGCCTGCTGATTGCTCAGCCCAGAGTGCAGCAGTCACAAGCCGCGCCGCATCTGGTCGTTGTTCTTGATCAATCGGCGTCCATGCTCGCCCGGCCGAACGAACCCGAGGCCCTTTCGTTTCGCGATCGCGCTGTGACGCGGCTCAATGAACGGGTGGCGGAGCTGGGGCGCGGTACGCGAGTCACGCTGATCACCACGGGACCGCGACCCGTCATGCTGGCGGGACCGGCTGTCCAGTGGGATGAAGCCCAGCCGAGACTGGACGATTGGCAGCCCCGGCTCCCCCGGCATGAATTTGCTCCCGCGTGGGACTTTGCGGTGCAGATCGCCCAAGACACCGGTCATCTGTTGTTCCTCACCGATGGAGCCACGTTGCGCGCAAGCGGTTCCGCAGAACCGTTTGCAAATGTCCCCGATCGCATCGAAGTCCAGGCGGTGGGCCAGTCGCTCCCCAATCTGG
>JBGSIP010000571.1:0-2484 GCA_041742495.1 Planctomycetaceae bacterium | reverse complement strand
GCGTATGAATTGGCTCAGGCGGGAGAGTCCCGGGCCGATCCGTGGACGCTCGACGATCGTTTATGGTGCACTCTCACAGGCATTGTCACGGCGTTGTTGCTGGTGAACGGGCGGTACTCCGTCATCCAGACGCTGACCACCGTGATGGTGGCCCTCTTCACGCTGATCACGGTGGGCAACGTCCTGGCCTTGCAAACGACCGAGGTCTGGGCACTGTCGTTCGATCAGTGGTTGCAGGGACTGCAGTTTCGTCTGCCTGCTGGTGACGACCGGCAGCGCGCCATTGCCACGGCACTGGCCACGTTCGGAATTATTGGCGTGGGGGCCACGGAATTGATTACCTACCCGTACTGGTGTCTGGAAAAAGGCTACGGGAGGCACATTGGACCGCGCAACAACACGCCGGAATGGGCCGAGCGGGCGCGGGGCTGGATGCGGGTGATGCAAGCCGACGCGTGGCTCTCCATGGTGGTCTACACGCTGTCGACGGTCGCGTTTTTTGTCCTGGGGGTCGCCGTGCTCCATCGCGAGGGGCGTGACCCCGAGCAAATGCGCATGGTGTCGACCCTGGCGTCGTCTTACGTGCCGGTGTTTGGGGCCCAAGCCAAATACCTGTTTCTGGTGGGCGCGTTCGCGGTGCTGTACTCGACGTTTCTGGTGGCGATTGCCGGACACGCGCGACTGCTGACCGACGGGGCCAAAGTGTTTGGACTGCTCAGGGGGGCCAGCGACCAGCAAACTGGACGCTGGATTTCGATCCTCTGCGTCGTCATGCCGGCGGGTTGCGTCGCGCTGCACTGGGCGGGAGCGGACCCAGTGCGGGTGATCCTGTTTTCGGGATTCATGCAGGCCTGCATGCTGCCGATGCTGGG
Organism: Planctomycetaceae bacterium; assembly: GCA_041742495.1. GTDB lineage: Bacteria > Planctomycetota > Planctomycetia > Planctomycetales > Planctomycetaceae > JBGSIP01. The sequence continues at coordinate 1,612 of JBGSIP010000571.1, read as the reverse complement.
GATTGCCGCGCTGTACTTCCGGTTTCGTGCCACCGACGCGCGACTGGCTCCGCCGTGGTGGTGGGATGTGTTACACGGGTTGTCGGTGCTGGGACTGCTTGTGGCGGGAGTCTGGGGGGCTTATGGCAAGGTGCTGGACCTTTTTTAGGCCGGCAGCAGGCACATTCCCGACTTCTCGCCCCCGACACCCCGTACAATCGCCTCAGGTGGTGCGTCCCTGTCCGGGGCCAACGGCACCGCCTGCATCTCCGGTCCGACAGGAACGGCACAGGGAAGTTGTCCGCGCGGAAGCCAGATTGTCTCCCGCCTTGCGTGTGACCGCCCGATATTCCGTTCATGGGACGCCTGCCGTCCTTTGATGCCCCCCACCAGGACTGAACTCTCCATGATGAACCCGCATTTGTCGCTCGAACATTTCTTGCGTCAAGTCGAGCTGCACGGCAGGAATCGACGCAAGAAAGAGCTTCCCTCTTGGCTGACGAACCTGCTGGACCAATTGGCCGATGAGTTCGACCCGGAAGATCCCGTCGCCCGGCTGGGATATGTCTGCGAACCGGAAGCCGCCGGCTGGCGGGTGACGCTGTTCTTGAGCCGCACCGAGGTTGTGGGCGGGGCCGCCGATGGGCTGGCCCGTTGCGTGGGCTACGAACTCGACGTCTCCCGCACGATCGAAAAGTTCGACAACGTTGACAAGATCCGCTGGCGCTCCATGCCCGGTAAAGATTGCGCGGCGGGCGACAACGGCTACCTCGAAATCGTCGGCAAGATCGGCGGTTACGACCTGATCCTGCAGGTGCTCGAACGCGCCCCCGACGATCTCGCCCCGGCCATCAAACTGCTTCGCGACGGTTCTGTGAAACTGGTGTGAGGCTGTGGCCCCAGCCGGGGAACCAGTTGCAACACCGTTCGCGAGCCATTCACGGCGACGTTTCGCGAGGCGGCGTCCGAGCGTACCGCGGAGAGCCCTACGGCAGCGGCGTGTCTTGCGGAGTCGTCGCGGCCGGAGTCGGGTTGGCCGGTGGGCCGTCAATCGAAGGGGCGCTCGGTGAGAGTGTCTCCGCGGGCGGCGGTGGGGCGATGCGGCCCGGGATTGTGGGGACGACGGGCAATCGTCGTTCCGTCTCGGGTGGGAATTGAGTCGGCGGAAGGCTTGGGCTGGCTGACGGCGTCGCAGCCGGGGTCGCCATCGACGTCCAGAATGTCCACACGATGCTGTCCCAAGCTGCTCCGGTCTCCGCGGCCGACTGGGCCGACACCAACTGCTTCACGGCCGACTCTGTACGCCTGAGAGCCGGCAGGCCGACCTGGGTCAACCAATTGTTGGGGAGGGGGCGTGGCAGCGCTTCAAAGCGGACCACCCACGGCTGGGGGACCCATTGTCCAGCCACCTGCTGCATGGTGACTTGGACGTTCGTGCCGTCAGCCAGATGCCCTTCCAGCACGGCGAGGTGCTCGTCTGCCGAGCGCAGAGTGAGTTCGACGGTCCAGCTATCCAGGCCAGTTGTCACGTCGCTCCGGGCTGCCCGCATGGCCTGCCACCAGTCATTGCCGCCGGTCTGGAGCAGTTGGGCCAAGTCCATTTGCGGCAGCCGCTCGTATGCCAGCGCGTCAC
>JBGSIP010000570.1:0-8581 GCA_041742495.1 Planctomycetaceae bacterium | reverse complement strand
TTGAGCATCCGAGAGATACACAAAATGAGTCAAATCAACCTGACGTGTGCGTCCCATGAGCAAGTCTCCTTTGACTCGCTTTGGAATGCGATTTCCTTGCCAATTGAGCAACAAGTGGCTTTGAAAGGCGCTCTAGGCACTCCCCGAAGCGTACTTGCTCGTGATATTTCTGAATTGCGGCGAGTATATCCCGATATCCCAAATCCCGCATTGAAGACGTCAATTCAGTAAAACAAAGTATTTTATAATGAGGTCACTAATAAATGGCTATCACGGCGAATCAGTTTGTGACACTAATACACGAGGCCACGATTGAGAATAATATTCGGATTTATTTGCAGCTTTTTGATTCGACGAAGTCAGGCGAAGCAAAGGATGCCTACTGGAAAGAAGCACTTACATTGTACAACTCGCTGACTGACGAGCATCAACGAGTGTTGTTTAGAATCGTTCGCTAGGTGATGGTGGATACAGTATCGAGTCTGTTTGCGATTCTGGACGGATCCACCGACGTTGCCGCAAAGGCGGGCATTTTGCGACTGAGCGCACAGGCTTCGGACGAACAGCTCAATGGCAACCTACAGGAGCGATTCTTGGCACTTGTTGAACAATACTATTCCGGCCAGTAACAGCCCTTTGAACGAAACCGTGTTCATCTACAGCAAGTCAGGAAGCGGTGATGGACGAGCCGAAGCGGCGGAGAAGTAGTTTGTCGAGACGTACCGTCGCGAACCAGTGAGCACAACAGCCACTCCGCCGGTCGCGCGCATGGGTATTCGTCGACGGAATCGCAGACCGAAGTCTATACGTCCAATGTGACCAGCAGCACCGCCGCCGGGGCGGAAACGCCGCCGGCAGTGGTGGCCTTCGTGGCGGCGGGACATCCGGACGCGGACTTCATTGGCAATGATCCGCCAAATGACGGCAACACGTACGTCCCCCTTGACGGGAACGACGCCGGCGCGACGCTGTGGATCATCGACAACAACGGCAACGGCATCCGTGATCGCGACGAACAAGGTGGCCCGCCGAATAGTTCTGCGCCTGGCACGCCAGCCCCGAAGATCCCTGGTGTTCAGCCAACAACGTATCCCGACGACTTCGTAGGGCCGATTCAGCCGGACACCGAACGCCCGCCGCCGAAGGTCAATCCGGGCACGCCTTCGCCGGTTGAAGATCAGATTGATGGCAAGTCGCGTCAGGCGTATCTCGAAGAGGATTACATTCCTCGCGTCGAAACGGTGGCCCGGCTGAAAGCGATTCTCAGCGATCCCGATGCGGAACTGACGCCTCAGATGCGTCGGTATCTTGAACAGCAGCTCGCGATGAACGAAGAGATTCTCCAGCTGCAGGCAGGCAAGCTGGGAATCAGCAACGAGGAGATGCAGGCTCATGTCGCGGCCGCTCAGCAACATCAACAGTTCGACGGTGTTGATGAGGCTGAGCTCGAGAATACTGTCTGGGCAGGCATCAAGGCGGGCCTGATCGAAGGGGCCAAGCAGGCTGGCGACCTGGCACTGAGTGAAAGTCCGGTCGGTGTCGTGTACGACCTTGGCAAGGCGATCAGCGGCGTGAACCCCGTCACCGGCGCAGATGAGTCGGGGGTCGCAGACCGGTTGGCCAACGCTGCGGGTGCCCTCCCGGGCATGACGACTGCTGTGAAAGCAGCAGCCGGCATCGGTGCGGTTGTCGGATTGATCAAGAAAACCGATGATCTCGTCGACGCAGCAGCCGATGCCGGAAAGGCGGTGGATGATGTGCCGGTGCCTGCTCCAAAGGGAGCGACATTCGTTTCTGCGCCCAATGGAAAGGTCGTTCGAGTTCCCGAAGGATGGGTAGCCCGAACAGCAGACAACGGAAAGGGGATCGCATACCAGCGACCAGGTGCATCCGGAAATGCTGATATGATTCGCATTATGGACCCAACGCCACAGTATCCAAACGGATACATGCGCTACTACAGCAGTCATGGACAGCCGCTCGATGTACTCGGAAAGCCTGGTCCCAACTCCGCCACTCACATCCCACTTGACTACCAAGGGCAGTTACCGGCATGGCCGAAATAGCGCCTCAGAAACTAACGCAACATGAGTCATACTGGTCTCTGCCAATCACAGGGTTTCGGATCATCCAGCTAAGGCTGGATTACGCCTTTGGCATGGAGATTAGCGATGGTCACAGTGAGTTCTCTCTTCGTGTCAACACTACGTTCAAGTTGAGAGACGCCGAAGGCGTCACCAATCATGCTATAGAGCGACTTTCAGAGATTGGTCCTGCATTGCGATTGTTCAATGCGGATATTGTCGATACGAAGGCTTTCAAGAATGGTCGCCTTGAAATGATATTCTCGACGAACACGATCCTGTCGGTGGAGCCTGACCCTCATTTTGAAGCGTGGGAGATGGTCAGCAATACCACGGATGGAATGCGTGTCGTCGCGATGCCTAGTGGTGAATTGGCGATCTGGTCCGATACGCAACCTTGAGCGTCGCCATCGGCATCGGCTTGAGCGTCTTCAAGGGCGTGACGGTCGGCATGGGCTACGATGTCTGGTTTAGCGATGACGTCGTCGACGCCGATTTCTGGGGGAGCAGTGACAGTGGTCTCACACGGGCCACGTAAACGGAGAATGGTGCCTCGTTTTGGGATGTGCTGCAGAGCAGCGGGAGCAGCAGCGGCTCGAACATCTCCTTGAACGGCTTGCCAATTGGCAGCGGGGAGGGGAGTCACTCCCAGACGACCGGGGTTCGCAGCGTCAGCCACCGCAATCGGCCGGAACTGGAGTCCGTCGGCGGGTTCGACATCGCAACGTTGCGCATCGCCGCGAAGTCGGCAAGCCGACGTACGGCGCGCATGGCCTGCAGGCTCCGCCGCACAAGTCGGATTCGATCTACAATCCGTGGCAGCAGGCGCAGACCCGGTTCAACGACACGCCATGTTCCCTAGGCGTGACGGGTTGTGTTCGGCTACCGCTCACAACCATGTCATCTGCGACCGGTCGAGCGCTCGCAACGGTCGTTAACTCAGACGAGGCGAGACGCAGAGACAACCGAGAGTTTTTGGGAGAGATCGGCCCGAGAAACCGACGTGGGCGGGCGATGGCAACGTCGCGCGGCGGGGCGAGACGGAGACTTCGAGACGGACGGCGATGCTCGAAGTGGTTGCCACCAGTGTTGCATTGTCCGCAAAGTGTTGCGGACTAAGGCGATAGAACGCAAACAGGCCGTCACCCGAAGATGACGGCCTGTTCGAATAACCCGACGGTACGCGAATTTCGCTACCGACAAAACTGATGGCGGGGGCCGGATTTGAACCGACGACCTCGAGGTTATGAGCCTCGCGAGCTACCAGGCTGCTCCACCCCGCGCTATGGGTGACATTGGTCGACACGTCACGGCCAGCGGGTTATTTGCTACGTTGAGTCATGGACTCTCGCAGGCCCAACCCACCAACACTCACTGACGAACACAGATCCTTGACGGACCCGGGCTGGAGACTGACCAGTGAGACCGGCCACATGAGCCATGCTTCACCAGACGGCCCCCTGTGGACTGCCAAGTCGGCCCTGTAGGACCAGTGCGAACGACCGAAAGCAAACGACGGCACCGGGTTGCGGAGCCGCCGTTCACCGAAGTATATCCATCGTCGCCGCTGTGGGCAACTCTTGAACCGAACATCTGCGAATTTCTAGCGCGGGGTGCCGGCGGCAGAGGATCTGGTGCTCCAGAGCGGGCCGCGGCGACAGGTTTATTCATCAACACATGGCGGCGCTTTCCTGCCTTGCCCGCGAAGGTGATGAATAGGGCGGAATCGCGTCTCGGACACGAGGCGGCGGTTTTCAGCCCCACGGCGGTCCTCTATGCTCATCGCACGTTGGATGTCCGTCGCTGAGGACGAACCTGTTGCCCCCCCCGGCCACTGGGGAAGTGGCCTCGCGCGGCCAGCCGTGCGAGCTCCAAGCTGCGGCGGCAAGACACGTTCGCTCGGCCCGTTGAGAGTGCCTCCATTCGATGCCGCGGTCAGCCTGTTGGAAAGTACAGAGATGAAACTCAATCAACTGCTGGATCGTCATGGCATCACGGAGAACCCGTTCTCGCAAGAGGACGCGCAGTCCGATCCCGTGTTTCGAGATCACTGCGTCGCAGCAGTGCGGCATCCCGCCTGGGACAAAATCTTCGGCCGACCCGATGTCCCCTCGACGTCGGTTGTGTTTGGTGAAAAGGGTGCCGGAAAGACGGCGCTCAAGCTGCAGATCCTCAATGCGTTCAAGCAATCGGAAGTTCAGCACCCCGACTGGAAAACGTGGGTCGTCTCCTACGACGACTTCAATCCGTTTCTGGACGCCTTTCGGGAACGTCTCTCGGGGAGCCGACGGAAGGCCGACAAGGCGCTGCAATACTGGCGACTTTGGGATCACATGGACGCCATCCTCTCGCTGGCAACGACCAAGCTGGTCGACGGTATTGTCGGTGAGAAACGCGACGCTGGCCTGGTGCCCGACGCGGCGCTCGACAAGCTCTCGGCCATGGAGCGGCGGGATATTCTGCTGCTGACGGCCTTTTACGACCGTTCGCTCGACATGCCACGGCTGGAACGCTGGACGAAGCTGAAACGCCGTTTGAAGTATGCCAACCTCAAGCGTCTGTGGGATCTGGCGGCGGGGGTGGGACTGAGCCTGCTGATTGTGGTGCTGCTCTCCTGGCTTTCCGGCTGGCGCAGCCTGTTTCAATGGTGGGTGCCGCTGCTGTTGATGGCGGTGTGGCTGCCGTGGGGCTGGAATCGGCTGCAGGTGTTCTGGAAAGCCTGGCGTGTCTCGGCGCAGGTGCGCGTCATTGAGCACGCGCCGTCGCGGCTGTACTCCGTCCTCTCACGATTCAATCGCCCCGAACTGGCTGGCCAGCCAGCCCCGTCGCGCCAGCGCAGCGACGATCGGTACGAACTGCTGATGAAGCTGCAGGGCGTCCTCAAGTCACTCGGCTATCCCCACATGGTCGTCATTGTCGACCGGGTCGACGAACCGCACCTGATTGACGGTGTCGCGGAACGGATGCGCGACCTGCTGTGGCCGCTGTTCGACAACAAGCTGCTCAAGCACGCCGATATCGGTTTCAAGCTGCTGCTGCCTGCCGAGGTGTTTCCCTTGCTGCAGCGCCAGGAAAAGCAGTTCTACGAACGCTCGCGACTCGACAAACAAAATCTCGTCCCGTCCTTGAGCTGGACGGGAGAAGCGCTGTACGACGTGGCGAATTTGCGTTTGCAGGCGTGCGCCAAGCTGGCGTCAGCGAAGCCGAAACTGACTGACCTGTTCGAATCCACGGTCACGCGGGAAGACCTCATCCGCATGTTTCAGGACTTGCGAGTGCCGCGCATTCTGTTCAAGTTCCTGTATCGGCTGATGGTTGATCACTGCAGCAAGTACACCGAAGATCAACCCGAGTTCACGATCACGCGAGAAACGCTGCAAAGCACACTTGCAGTGTTCAAACGCGATCTTGCCGACTTCGATCGTGGCGTCGGCGTGATCTGATGTTCGCACCGGCAACGCTGTTTGCCATGCCAGCCGGGGACTTGGCCGGACGGCCGCGCCGCGGAAAACGCAGACAGTGCCCTGTGATCTATTCGTAGATCGGGAAAAACGTGTTGAACGCGGCCTCACAGAAATCGCCCGGGTCATTGAACCGTCGGTTGCGGTTCAAGCCGGAAATCTGGCGCATTTCGGCGGCGGTCAGCTCAAAATCGAAGATCGCCAGATTCTCCACCAGTCGCGCTGTCTGAGTGGACTTGGGGACAATCGATGTTCCCCGCTGCACGGCCCAGCGCAGCGCCACTTGAGCAGGCGTTTTCCCGTGTGCGGCGGCGATGCCCGCCAGCGCTGGATGAGCCAGGAGCGATTCCTCCTGCTGAGCCATATTGAGCTGAAAGTATGACTGCGCGCCCAGCGGCGAGAACCCAGTCACTGCAATCTGCTGTTCCTGACAGAACCGTAGCAACTTGTCCTGCGTCAAGAACGGATGCAGTTCCACCTGCAGCACCGCGGGTCGGGTGGTCTGCGTGGCCAGCAGATCGCGTAACAGGGCAATATTAAAGTTGGAAACGCCAATCTCGCGCACCAGTCCGCGTTGCGTCAGTTCTTCCATCGCCTGCCACGTCTCAAGTACGGGCACCGGGTCATAGTGCATCTTCGGCGGCAGGGCGGCAGGATCAAAAAACCAGCCTGCCGGATACCGCTGTTCAAACGGCACGTGCTGCAGCGAGATCGGGAAGTGAATCAGGTACAGGTCAAGATAGTCGACGCGCAGATCACTCAACGTGCGTCGCACTGCGGGGAGCACGTGCTCGGCCCGATGACAGGTGTTCCACAACTTCGACGTGATCCACAGCTCGTCGCGCGAAATCAGCCGGCTGTGCAGCACATCGTCAATGCCTCGGCCAACGTCCGCTTCGTTGCCATAATCGCTGGCGCAATCCAGATGCCGATAGCCGGCGGTCACCGCCTGCCGCACCACTCCGGCGGCCAGTGCGGGCTCAATTTTCCAGAACCCCAGCCCGACGGCGGGCATACGGTTGCCACTGGCCAGTGTCACAGTCGCTGCAGGGTCTGACATCAACGGCCTCTCGGCGGGGGTTTACAGAGTCATATTGGCCCTGACTCTGATGTTTCACCCGCCGACTTGCAAGCGGAGCCAGTCGGCCTAGGGCACGTACACGAACTCCTTGGAGTTGACCAGCACATGCGTCAACGTCGCCCAGCCAGCGGGCCCCCGCTCGTGCGTCAGATGGTCGAGCGCCAGTTGTGTCTCGCCAGCCGCCGGAGAGCGGCCAAACAATCTCAGAAACAGCGTGGCGACCAGTTCTTCCTCGGGCACTCCCTGCGCCTGTCGCAAGTTCATTTCCTGCGCCAATCGATCGACCTGTTCGATGACAAACGGATTATTCATCAGCGTGAGCGCCTGCAGCGGTACGTTGGACGTGCCGCGCCGCCCGGCCGTGGTGGCCGGGACGGGAAAATCGAAGGCCAGGAACATCGGCGAAAGAAAATTCCGCCGCACGGAGAGATACACGCTGCGGCGTCCCGCGCCGTCAATCGGCCCCGACCCACTCGGACGGCCGCGTCCCGTCATGTGTTCCGTCAGAGCCACTGGCACGCTTTCGCCAAACATGGTCACGTCGATTCGCGACGAGGCCACCAGCAGCGCATCGCGAATCGCTTCTGCTTCCAGCCGACGTACGGGCATCCGGTGCCACAAGCGATTCTGTGGATCGACGGCCGCGGCTTCGGCTCGCTCACGACTGGATTGTTGATACACGGCAGACGTCACCAGCAATCGGTGCAGCCACTTCAACGATGCTCCGTGAGCGATGAACTCGGTGGTCAAATAGTCGAGCAGTTCCGGATGGCTGGGTTGACGGCCCATCGAGCCAAAATCGTCGACAGTCTCGACCAGCCCTGTTCCGAAGTGATGTTTCCAGACCCGATTCACAATCACGCGATACGTCAGCGGATTGTCAAAGCTGGCAATCTGCTCGGCCACCTCCAGTCGGCCGGACGATTCCGTCGAAACCACGCGCGTGGTCCCCCCGAGCCCGTCGAGATACCGCCGCGGGACGGCCGCCCCCACCTTGCGATGATTGCCGCGCACGAGCACATGCCCCTGATCGGGCGTCCCTTCGACCGTCGTCATCGCAATGACGGGGGTTCCCAGTTGCGATTCCAGTGCAGCGCGGCGCGCCAGCCACTCAGAGAAGTGGGCCCCCTCTTCAAGCTCTCGCGAGACCTTCCGCCAGTCGATCGGCAGCAATTCCAGCAGGCAGTTCAACAACTCGGTGTGTTGCCGTGGCGTGAGAGTCGCGTTCTCCGCTGCCCCTTCCCACCAGGCAATTGCCGACGCGAACAATTGGCTGTACTCGCCCGCCAGATCACGCGACGCGCCCCCCTGCACAGCCTGGCGCGCTTGCGCCCAGGTGTCGCGTGGCGGCTCCGGAGAGTCGGAGATGACCACTTCATCTAACCAGATCCCGCCGGAGTCTTCATCGCAAATTTCGACATAGGCTTCGTGTCCCGTCCACTTGCTCACATCTTGCGTGTGCCACTGTGGCGTGGTGGTGGCGGGGGCCTTGAACGAGATCTCTCCATAAATTGGATTTCGGATGTAGTGAAACCCGTCGATGATCAGGTGAACCTGACCCGACTTGGTCACCATGTTGTAGCCACTCGCCACCGGATTGCCGCGCACGCTACCAAGTCGATAATGCAGATACTTGCCCCCCAGCGAAAACGTGGGTGAACGCAGCACGCCCCACAGTCGGCCAGAGCCGCGCGTGGTCTCGCCCCAGCGTCCCGGGCTCACCCGCCAGGTCTGCGGCTTGGTGGGATCGGCAAACAGCACTTCGCCGGGCGAGGAAGATTCCAGCGATGCAGCGACCCCGTCCGGATGCCATTTCTGCACCGGCGGCGCTGTGAAATCAAACAGCGTCGTACTGCCGGCGTGATCCGTGGCCTTGGTGGTTGTCGCGCCATGACGCCAATCGTGCAGTGGATGATCGCTGGCGTCCACCCGATGCAGCGCCGTCAGTTCGGCGA
>JBGSIP010000569.1:0-2351 GCA_041742495.1 Planctomycetaceae bacterium | reverse complement strand
ATGCAGCACCAGCCAGTGGCGCGCAGCACCGGCGGGCCCCTCCGCCGTGCGCAGCCAATGGCGATGTTCTGCACGGGACCAGCGTTCGTCACTGGCCGTGACAACCGCCAGATCCTGTTGGGCCGTTGCCAAGGCTTCACCAAAGTCCCACCTCTGCAGCAACCAGGCCGCGGACGCATGCACGCCGCTGTCCGGATGGTCGCGATACAAGGCGGTCACCGCGGGCACCAGTTTGCGGCGCTGACTCTCCAGCAGCACTTCCGTTCCAAAGTGACCTGCACAGATCAGCAAGGCAGACACGACATCAGGCTGCGCAGACTGCCAGCCTTGTGCCAGAAATTCCGGCTCCAATCCGGCTGGCCCCGCTTCGTGGATGACATGGGCGCGCACACGCGGATCGGCAGACAGCGCCAGCCAGGGAAATGCCTTCTGAGGCAGGCCCAGCGCGAAGAGCGACAGGACAGCATTCCCCTGCCGACGACGAAACTCGTCCGCGGCCGGTACTGAGAGACCCTCGGGAAGAGACTGCTGGGCGAACTGTTCAAATTCGGCAGCCAGCGTCAAGCGATGTTCGTCAAAGCGGCGAGCGACATACGGGAACTGAGAGGAATCGGCCGACAACGCCAAATCGCGGATCAGCGCCACCTGCGGGTGATACAACTCCGCCATCACGGCGGCCGCGGCGATGCGTTCTGCTTCTTGATCCGAGTCGCGAAACTTGGTTTGCAGGCTGTCTTCGAGCTTGCCAGCCAGTGGCCGGAAGGCCTCGATCCACACAGGAAGCTCCAAAGCATCCCGCGCGAGAAACTGGCTGACGATATCCGGTATCAGCGGGGTCCATTCGTCCCACAGCGGATTCAATTCGGCCATGATGGCACTGGCGAGGAACTGTTCTTCGCGATTGGCCTCGTCACTTTGAATCAACCGCTGCAGGTACTCCATCACGGCCGGAATGCCGGGGTCCAGATAGCCCCGCAGTGCCAGCAGTTCCCCCGGAGCTACCCGCGGCAACGCGTTCGCCAGTTCTGCCTGCCACACCGGCCGCGATGGATGCTGAGGCGCCAGTCGTGCCAGCGCCGCAATCACCCGGCTGCGCTCAGTTGAACTGAGTGATGTGTCGACCAGCTTGGCTTCCAGTTGGGGCACAACGGTCGTGACGAACGGGACCAGTGAATCGAGCAGAAACGAATACGACGGGGAATTCACTGTCAGCAGGCTTTGCACCTGTGTCAGCACGCGGTTGTTTTGTTCGGTGACCAGCTGGGCGCTTTTCCGCTGCGCTTCGAGCGCAAAGCTGGTACTGAGAGTCACCCCCAGCGCCAGCGAACAAACCACGGTGGCCAACAGTCCTGCCACCTGCGGGTTGCGGCAGGCCCACCGCCAGGTGCGATCGAGCAGACCAATGGGGCGGGCAACAATCGGCTCGCCCCGCTGCCAGCGTTCCAACTCGTCCGCCAGTTCGCCCGCCGTTTGATAACGTTCCTCGGGAATCTTGCGGAGGCACTTCTCACAGATCGTCGCCAGATCGCGATCAATTTGCGGATTGACACTGCGCAGGGGCCGATGGGGGTGTTCCTTGACGGCAATCAGAATCTCGGTGATGTTGCCGCGGAAGGGCCGCTCACCGGTGAGCATTTCGTACAACATCACGCCCAGGCTCCAAACGTCAGCCCGGGCGTCTGCGAGATGGCTGCGTCCGCTGGCCTGTTCGGGACTCATGTAGGCAGGGGACCCCATCATCGCCCCTTCGCGGGTGCGTGTGGTGTCCATGTCAGAGGCGCGGGCCAGACCAAAGTCCAACACGTGCGGCACTCCCTGTGGAGTGACCATGACGTTCTCGGGCTTCATATCGCGATGGATAATTCCCTGCTGGTGGGCGTAGTGCAGCGCCTGGGCAATAGGGACCATCGTGCGAGCGGTGGTTGCGGGGTCCAGCTTGACCGCCTCGGCCAGCAACCGCTTCATCGTCTTGCCGCGAACGAATTCATACGCAATGAAGTGTGTCGGGCCGTCGCTTCCCGCTTCGTGCACTGGCACGATATTCGGATGGCGCAGTCGGGCCGCCGCTTTGGCTTCGCGCAGAAACCGGTCAATTTCGCTGTTATCTGCCAAAACTCCTGTCTTGGCGACCTTGATGGCCACGTCGCGATCCAGTTGCGGATCGCGCGCCAGATACACACTCCCGAAGGTCCCCTGGCCGAGCGTCTGTGTGATCAGAAAACGCGAAATGCGATGCTCGAAGCCTTTCGGCGGGGCACTCTTTGCGTCGAACGCCTTGGTTGAGACCTCTTCGGAGGTACTCGGCGTGATGAGCACCGTGCCCTGGTAGGTATCTCGTTGGCGCGGCGCAC